>DATKNU010000132.1:0-2524 GCA_035541195.1 bacterium | reverse complement strand
TAACAAAACTCAGTTTAAAAGGGTTCCACCCTCTCTCGCAACGGGCGGGGGTTTGGGGACAGTTTGGTTACCGCCTTTTGAAATCTTGTTAAGTCGTCGCGACCAGCATCTCCTCGGTGTTACGGGGGGGACGCAGGCCGTCGGTTCGGCCGGTAAAGTAGCGCTCGGCCAGGTCGGCCGCCGACACGTGACGGGCCTCCCGGAAGCCGGCCTCACGGGCCAGGGACAGTACCTGCTCCGGCGTGAGGAAACTGATAAAAGGCGTTCCACTGGCTTGCGCCCCCTTCACCGCCCGTTCCAGGCCGGGGCGAACCTCGGGGTCGGCCATTTCAATGGGCAACAGGAAGGTCATGGCCAGCGTGGAGCCCGGGGCGAAGGCCGCGACCTGGCGCAGGGTGTCCTTGATCGCTTCCTGGGTAAGGTACATGGAAACGCCGGCGCAAGCCACCACGGCCGGTTGACCGGCGTGAAAACCGGCCTCCTTGAGCCCCTTCAACCACGAGCCACCGGCCTCGAAATCAACCGGCACGAAGCGCAGCCACTCCGGGATTCCCCAACCAAGCTCGGCCAGGCGCTGGCGTTTCCAGGCCTGGGGGCCCGGCGGGTCCACCTCATAGGTAATAAGGCTGGGGGCGAGATCGGCCCTGCGTTGAACGAAAGTGTCCAAGCCCGCTCCCAGGATGACGTATTGCCCGACCTCCTTGGCGCGCTGTTCGGCCACCAAATCCTCGACAAAGCGGGCTCGGGCCACGATGGAGGCGCGGAAGGGGCGGGTAAAATCCGGGTGCATGTCGGGGCGCTGGCGCCAATCCCCCGATGGGGCGGCCAGTTTCAGGCCCAGTTCATCCTCAATCACGTGGGGCGGCGCGTCAGCCAGGACATGCAGGGCCCGCCAAAGGGCGACCCGCACCGCCGTGCTGTCAGGAGCTACGGATTTCTGATCTTGGTCCATTCCCACCCTCCACACCGGTCAAAACTCAATCGGTCGCCCCCTCCAGCGCCTTGGCCAATTCCACCAGTTTGGCCATGTCCAGTTGTTCCCCGCGGATTTGGGGATCAACCTGGACCTTTTTCAAGGCCGCTTCCACCTGCTCCGCCGTTTTGCCCAGGGATTTCATCGAGTTGGACAGTATCTTGCGGCGGCTCTGGAAGATGGCCCGGGTCAGGGCGAAGAACCGCCTCTCGCCATCGCCTTCCAGGGGAAAGCTCGGCCTGATCTCCATCTCGATGAAGGCCGAGTCCACCTTGGGCCGGGGCTTGAAGCACCGGGCGGGCACGTCCACCAGCTTGCGCACGGTGGAGTAGTACTGGGCGCAGAGGGTCAGGGCCCCATAGGCCTTGGTCCCGGGCTGGGCCGTCACCCGCTCCATCACTTCTTTCTGGACCATCAGGTAAATTTTCCGCACCACCCCGTGGTACTGGGTCAATAGCCGGGTCATCAGCGGCGTCGTGAGGTAATAAGGGATGTTCCCCACCACGGTGATCTTTCCAGGCGGCGGTGGCGCCAGGGGAGTCAGGTCGTACTTGAGGATATCGCCCTTCACCAGAGCGAGTCCGGTGGTTTTAGAGTATTTCTGTTCCAGCATGGCGAAAAGTTTGTGGTCAATTTCCACCACCGTCAGGGGCCGACCCTTCTTCACCAGCCGGTCGGTCAGGGTGCCGTAGCCACCGCCCACCTCCAGCAGGATGTCGCCCGGCGGACATTCAATGGCCTGGTCAATTTGGTCCAGGATCTTCGCGTCGGTGAGGAAGTTTTGGCCGGCGGACTTTCGGGGGCGGTAGGAAAATTCCTTGAAAAAAGAAGGGGCCGGACTCATCGCGCCTTCGCGGCCAGGGTTTCAGCCAGGCGGATGGCGGAAATCATGCTGGAGGGGTTGGCGATGCCCTTTCCGGCGATGTCAAAGGCCGTGCCGTGGTCGGGCGAGGTGCGGACGAAAGGCAGGCCCAGGGTCAGGTTGACCCCGCTGTCGAAGGCCGCCAACTTGAAGGGAATCAAGCCCTGGTCGTGGTACATACAGAGAATGGCGTCGTATTTCCCTTGGCTGGCCCAGTAGAAAAGAGTGTCGGGCGGGTGGGGCCCGGTCACGTCCCAGCCTAGCCCCCTCGCGCTCTCAATGACGGGTTTGAGCACTTTTAATTCTTCCTTCCCGAAAGCGCCGTTTTCCCCGGCGTGGGGGTTCACCCCCGCCACCGCGATCCGGGGATTCTTGATCCCGAACCATTTCCTCATGGTCTCATGGGTCAGTTGCAGTTTATCCATGACGAGCCTGGGTTTGACGCTGGCCAGGGAATCCTTCAGGGCGACGTGGATGGAAAGAAGCGTGATCTTGAAGGGGCCGCCCACCATCATCATGGCGAAATCCTTGGTATTGGAGAGGTAAGCCAGCAACTCGGTATGGCCGGGATAGCGGCAACCCGCCTTGTGGATGGCTTCCTTGCTGATAGGGGAGGTCACGAGGGCGTCCACCTCCCCCATCAAGGCCAGCCGGGCCCCCTCGACGATGTAGCGCACCGCCGCCGCGCC
>DATKNU010000131.1:0-6034 GCA_035541195.1 bacterium | reverse complement strand
CACCTCCACGCCTATTGGGAATCCAAATGTGGTGATTTATCCGAATCCGGTTACGGGACCAACCGTGAATGTATTGCCTCCGGCTTTCCAGGGAATTTCAAATGTGGAAGTGAAAATGTTTACGACTTCATTCCGGAAAGTGCAGCAGAGGATTTTTGCGGATTTACCCATGGGGAAAGCGGTGACGATCAACCTAACCGATCCATCGGGCCGTCCTTTTTCAAACGGCTTGTACTATGTCGTTGTCGTGGTTGACGGAAAGAGGTCTGTCGGTAAACTTCTTGTTCTTCGATAAATCGTTATGGCCTTGAAAATTAGGCTTCTTTTTCTTCACCCCGCCCGGCCTTGCGGATCAGCCGGTGATGTTGGGCCCCCCAGTAGAGCATCTGCCGGTAGACCTTCCTGAGGGCGTAGCCTTCCTTTGTAATCGTATATTCCACCCTTGGCGGCACCTCGGCGTAGACCTTGTGGTGGACCAGGCCGTCCTTTTCCATTTCCCTCAACTGCAAAGTGAGGATGCGCCGGGTGATGCCCGGGATCTTGCGCAAAAGCTCCCCAAACCGGCAAAGCTCGTTGTTGGCCAGGTGGTAGATGATGAGCAGTTTCCACTTGCCGCCCACCACCTTGAGCACGTTGCCGATGATCTGGATGCGCTGGGGGATGTCGTAGCGCACCCCCTGGATGAGCAGGGAAGGGGCGGGTTTTCGGCGGCGGGGCTTGGGTTTCATGGCGGGTCGGTATCCTTTTTGTGCCTACTTGCCTAAAAGGTACCAGACCTTTATACAACGAAGGGATAAAGCGTCCAACTGGAACGTCCGAAAGACCCTATGCCCGCCCCCAAAAACCACCCCAAAGCGCCAATCGCCCCCGCGCAAGAAGGCGGCGCCTTCACCCGCAATGAGTTGATGATCGTCTTGACCGTGGGGCTCGCGGCCCTGCTGCAGGTCGTGGACGCCACCATCGTCAATGTGGCCGTACCCACCATGATGGGGAACCTGGGCGCCACCCTCGATGAGATCGGCTGGGTGGTCACCGGCTATATCGTGACCAACGCGATCGTCCTGCCCATCTCGGGCTGGCTGGGCATCCGTTTCGGACGCCGAAGCTACCTGCTCACCTGCATCCTGCTCTTTACCGCCACCTCGGTGGCTTGCGGGCTGGCCCCCAATCTTTGGACATTGGTGTTCTTTCGCCTCATCCAAGGCGCGGCGGGCGGGGCCCTGCTTCCGACTTCCCAGGCCATCATCCAGGAGCTTTTTCCCGGCAAGCGCTCCGGCATCGGAAGCTCGCTCTTCGGCATCGTGGTCATCGTGGGCCCTACCATCGGCCCGCCCCTGGGGGGCTGGCTGACCGACCATATGGGTTGGCGCTGGATCTTCTACATCAACCTGCCCTTGGGGCTCCTGGCGGCTTTTTTAACCACCCTTTTCGTGACCGACTATTCGGTGGAAGGGGAACACGCGGCGGCCCACCAGCGCATGCGAAGCGCCCCGATCGACGGCATCGGGCTGGCCTTGCTCACCCTTTGGGTCGGGTGCCTGCAGTTCGTTCTGGAGCGCGGCGGGCCCGACGACTGGTTCTCGTCCCCGACAATCCTTACGCTGACCCTCATCGGCTGTATCGCCCTGCCGGTTTTCGTCTGGTGGGAGTGGATCCAGGAATATCCCATCGTGGACTTGAAGCTCTTCAAGAAAATGGAACTGGCCAACGGCACGCTCATCATGGCCCTGGTGGGGGGCATCATTTCCGCCGGGCTCTTTTTCATCCCTTTTTTCAGCACCAACATCCTGGGCATGGACGCCACCCAAACCGGGAACCTCTTCATGCCAAGCTCGCTGGCCATGGGGGTCATGATGCCCATCGTGGGCGCCCTCTTATATAAGTACGAAGCCCGCTATTTCATGCTGGGGGGGATGGCCGTCACCGCGCTGGGCATGTACATGCTCACCTACCTCACGCCCCAGTCCGGCTATTGGGACCTCTATTGGCCCCTCATGGTCCGGGGCATCGGCTTGCCCGGCATCTTCATCCCCCTCAACGCCATGGTATTGGGGGCCTTTCGGGGGCCCTCGTTGGGCCAGGCGGCCGGCATGATGAACCTTTCGCGCCAGCTCGGGGGAAGCCTGGGCATCGCCGTGCTTTCGGTGTTTTTCGACAACGCCTCGGACCGCGCCTATGACCACCTGCGCCAATTCATCAGCCCCCTCACCCTGGGCTTCAGCCAATGGGCGCAAAGCGCCCAGGCCCTGGTTTATCGATTCGCGGACCAGTTGGGGATTTCCCATCCCATGAACCTCTTGGCCAAGGAAGCCTATTTCCGGGTCAAGAAACAGGCCTTCGTCATCGCCTTCGACACCGTGGGCTGGTATATGCTGATAGGGATCGCCCTGACGACCATTCCCATCCTCTTCCTGAAAAAGCCCGAGTCCTTGGACACCAAGCACGTGGCGGGGGAGTGACGGGGCCTTACCCGAAAAGCCAAGACGTCTAATTAATATGGCTGCTGAAAAAGCCTGATGGGGAAGGCGGCGGTCTTGCGGTTATTTTGGTTTAAGGAGCTTCGCGTGGCCGAACCCCTCAGCCGCCCGGAAGTGCGCATCACGCTGGCCGGCGTCGCCCTGGCGCTTTTCATGGGTTCGCTGGACCAGACCATCGTGGCCACGGCCCTGCCCAAGATCGCCCGGGACCTGGGGGGCTTAAGCGGTTACTCGGGCGTGGTCACGGCCTACCTGATCGCCTCCACCGCCGTCATGCCCATCGTGGGAAAGCTCGGCGACGTCTATGGGCGCAAGCCCTTCCTGGTGGGCGGCATGCTTTGGTTCACCCTGGCCAGCGCCCTTTGCGGGGCCGCCCACAGCATGGGCGAACTAATCGCCTTCAGGGCCCTGCAGGGACTGGGCGCGGGCGTCATGATGAGCACGGCTTCCACCACCATCGCGGACCTCTTCTCGCCCGCCCAAAGGGGCAAGGTCATCGGCCTCATCATCCCCCTGACCTCGGTTTCCAGCGTCCTGGGGCCCCTGGTGGGGGGATGGCTCACCGACGGGCCGGGCTGGCCCTTCATCTTTTTCGTCAACCTTCCCCTGGGCCTCTTGGGCGCGGGGTTTTTGGCGAGGTTCGCGCCCCCTATCCGCCATCAAGAGGTGAAGGATTTCAAGATCGACTACGCGGGCGTGGCGGCGCTGGTCGCCTCGGTGGTGCCCCTGCTTTTGGCCTTGAACGGGATCGACCAAGACCATCCCTGGTTTTCGCCGCCCATTTTGGGGATGGCCGCGCTGGGCCTGGGCTTGGGGGCGGTTTTTGCGTGGGTGGAGCACAAGGCCGCCCATCCCATCCTGCCGCCGGAGCTTTTCGGCTATTCCATCGTGGTCATCTCCCAGCTCTCGGCGGCCTTGGTCACCGCGGGGGCGCTGGGCATCGCCTTCTTCGTGCCCCTTTTCGTGCAGGGCGTTTGGGGGGAGAGCGCCCGCTCCAGCGGCGCGACCCTTTTGTGGTTTTCCTTCACCATGGTGGCGGGGATCTCGGTCACGGCCCCCTTAGTCAGTCGCCTGGGCCGCTATAAGGCCTTCGGCATTGTCGGGCCCTTGGTGGCCGCCCTGGGCGGGATCTTCTTGGCCCGCTTGGGGCCCCTCTCGAACCACACTTGGCTGAAGCTGGACCTGGCGGTGATGGGGCTGGGGCTCGCCGCCTGCGCGGCCATCTACAACTTGGCCAGCCAAAACGCCGTGCCCCTGTCCCTTTTGGGGTCGGCCACTTCCATGATCAATTTCATGCGGGCCATCGGGGCCTCGCTGGGCGTGGCGCTTTTTGGCAGCATCCTCAACGCCCGGGAACCGCGAGACGGCTTGGCCCCGGCGCTGGGCGCCATTTTCACGGTCATTCCCTGCCTCTTCGGCCTCGTGGCCCTGATGGCCCTCTTCCTGAAGGAAAAACCTTTGCGCAAGACCAATCGGGGGGAGGGGACGGTTTCGGACGAGGGGAAATAAGCGGGGGGATGGAGGACTCGGCTGATTTTTCCTTCGCCGCTGTCAGCCTTCGCCCAATAAATAAAAAGCCATGGCCAGCCCCACCAAGATCAGGCAAGCGGCGGTGGCCAGCCCCAACCAGGAAAGGCTGGGTTCGGGGCTTTCGCCCCGGCGATAGCGCCGGATGAATCGGAAATAATCCACCGTGGATCCGGCCTGGATGAGGACGCCCAAGATCACCAAGCTGGTGCCGATCCAAAGGGACCAACCGGGTTGGGCACCGGGGGCGGGCTCGCTGAGCCGCGCCATGCGCAGGAAAAGCCCGAAGCGGGCCACCACGAAGCCAAACCCCATCAAGGCCAGGCCGGTGCGAAGCCAAGCTAGGAAGGTGCGTTCCTTGGCCCAATAGATCCGGGGGTCTTGGGCGGCGAAATCGGCGGGCTTGTTTTTCATGGGCTCATTTTGGGGCCGGAAAGCCCAAAAGGCCACTTTCTTTTTAAGCCCCCGGGCTTGTTGGCTCGCGGGTTTGGCGGAATAGATCCTGTCCAGGCGGACTGGAACGACGATGGCGGTAACCGGCCTCCCGGCATGGATGCCCATCAGGCCGGTCAAGCTTAAAATGAGGCGCCTTTGCCTGTATCATGGGGGCGGATTGAAACCATTCCGGCCCGGCGCCGGGAAAGAAAGAGGGAAGGCATGAACATCTTGTTATGGATTCTTCAAGTCTTGTTGGCGCTGTGGAACCTGACGGGCGCTTTTTACATGATGGGCCACTACGAAGTCCTGGCGAAGGCTTGGGCCTTGGCCGACCTCCCCAAACCCTTTTGGATTTTGTATGGAATTCTTCAGATCCTTTTCGCGCTGGGTTTGTTGTTGCCCAAGCTGGCCGCCCGCTCGGCCATCGGCCTGGCCCTTTTGGTGCTGCTGGGCATCGCGCTCTTCGCCCAATACAGCGGGGCGGGACTGCTTTGGGCTTTCATTCCGGCGGCCCTGCTGGCCTTCGTGGCTTACGGCCGCGGGTCGCTGAAGCCCTTCAAGAAGTAACCCCATGATGAAAAAGAAAAGCGGGGGAAAAGTGGGGAAGGGCGGGAATTCGCCCTCCAAGCTCATCGACGCGCGCATCAAGGAACTGGGGGATTGGCGCGGCAAGACATTGGCCAAGATCCGTTCCCTCATTCGGCAAGCCGTCCCGGGCGTCACCGAGGAATGGAAATGGCGCGGCGTCCCGGTCTGGTATTACGAAGGGATGATCTGCACGGGCGAAACCTATAAGAGCTTGGTCAAGGTGACTTTCGCCAATGGCGCCAAGCTCAAGGATCCTTCCAAGCTCTTCAACTCGAGCCTCGACGGAAACGTCCGCCGCGCCATCGACTGGCATGAGGGCGACCCCGTGAATGAGGCCGCCTTCAAGGCGCTCCTGCGGGACGCGGTGGCGCTGAACAGCTCGGCCCGGCGGTGAAAATGGCCCCCATGAAACTTTTTTTCGCCGCAGTCGCGCTGACCTTGCTGGCCCTGGGGCTGGGGGCCTATGGCTTCATTTCAATGGGATGGATGCCGGCCAATGCCGACGGCAAGGCGCCCTGGCTTGAGCAATGGATGGCCCGCAAGGCGCTCCACGCGGCCATCGACCGGCAGGCCCCGACGGGGCCCCTGCCGATCCCCTTGAACGACGCCAACCTCTCGGCCGGCATCCGGCTTTACGCCGTGAACTGCGCGGTGTGCCATGGGGCCGCTGATGGTTTGGCTTCCAACATCGCCCGGGGCCTTTACCAACCGGCGCCCCAATTGGCCAGGCACGGCGTGGAGGACGACCCCGAGGGCGAGACTTTTTGGAAGGTGAAGCATGGCATCCGCCTCACGGGTATGCCCGGTTTCAGCGCTTCCTTGACCGACGACCAGATCTGGCGGATCGCCCTTTTCCTCAAGCACATGGACTCGCTCCCGCCCGGTCCCGCCAAGGCCTGGAAAGCTATTCCCAGCGCCCAAAGCCGATAAAGCCAAAGGGGGAAATCTTGAGCCCGGACTCCAAAACCATACCCGACCATACCGCCCTGCGCACCGCCCTTTGG
>DATKNU010000130.1:0-2754 GCA_035541195.1 bacterium | reverse complement strand
TCACCCCCTCGGCCACCAAGGCCTCAATGAGGTGGAAAACATAAGCCGGCCCGCTGCCCGACAAGGCCGTGACCAGGTCCATTTGGCTTTCCTTGACTTCCACGGCGCGCCCCACCGCCGAAAGCAGTGCCAGGGCCAGGCGCAGGTGCTTTTCGCCCGCGCGGCCGCCGGCCGCCACCCCGGCCATACCCGCCCCCAAAACCGAGGGCGTATTGGGCATCACCCGCACCACGGGGCAGCCTTGGGGCAACCAGGCCTCGATTTGGGAGGTGGAAATGCCCGCGGCGATGGAAATCACCAAGGCGTCCCGGGGAAAAAGCCCCCCGATCTTGCCGAGCAAGGCCTTGAGCTGTTGGGGTTTGACGGCCAGCAGGATGAGCTGGGCGTCCTTCAAGGCCCCGATGGGGTCCGCGGTGAGCTTCACCTTGAGCTGCCGGGCCAATTCCTGGCGCTTGGTGGGGTCCAGGTTGACCGCCGTGATTTGGGAGGCCTTGAGGATTTTGGTGGCGATCCATCCCTTGGCCAAAGCCCCGCCCATGGCGCCGAAACCCAAAAGGACTGTCTTGTATTTTAAGGCCAAGTGTTTTCTCCCGGGCCCATTCTACGATGGTTTATGGAAAGCGCCAAAGCGATTTAAGCCCGCGGGCCAAACAAGGCGCTTCCCACCCGCACCAGGGTGGACCCTTCCTCGATGGCCGCCTCAAAATCCCCGCTCATGCCCATGGAAAGGATGGAAAAATCCATCCGGGGGGGACATTGGCTTCGCAGCTTCAAGAATAAATCCCGGGTCAGTCCGAAGGCCCGGCGTTGAACCTCTTTTTCGGGGGTCAAGGGCCCCACGGTCATGAGCCCCCTGACGTTTAAGCCCGGTAAGGCGGCCACTTGGGCGAAACCCTCCGCCAAATCCCCCGGCGCGAACCCCGCCTTGGCCGCCTCACCGGAACTATTGACCTCCAAAAGCACGTCCTGGGGCGCCGTGAGCCTTTGGCTGAGGGCCCGCGCCAGCCTGAGGGAGTCAATGGACTGGATCAGGCGGAATCGCCCGAGGATTTTATTGATTTTGTTGGTTTGAAGCTGGCCGATGAGGTGCCATTCGCAATCCAGGGGGAGCTGGCCCTGCTTTTCCAGGGCTTCGGCCACGCGGTTTTCCCCGAACAATCGAAGGCCCGCGTCATAGGCTTCTTGGACAACCGCGGCGGGAAAGGTCTTGGTGACGGCCAACAAGGTCACGGACCCGGGCTCCCGGCCCGAACGCCGGGCCGCGGAATCAACCCGCGTCCGGATATCGGCAATTCGGCCCTTGAGGTCCATCCCCGCTCCCGGCGAATCAGGGTTGTTGGTGGCTTTTGGAAATAAGGTTCCACTCCACCAGGATGGGGCTGGCCACGAAGATGGAGGAATAGGTCCCCACAACCACGCCTAAAAGAAGGGTGAAGGCGAAATCCTTCAGGATGTCGCCGCCCATCACGCAAAGCGGGAGCAGGGTCAGGAACACCGTGCCGCTGGTGTTGATGGTCCGGCTGAGGGTCTCGTTCACGCTCAAATTGACCAGGCTGACGAAGTCATGGTCCTGCACCAGCAGCCGGAGGTTTTCCCGGATCCGGTCGAAAGTCACCACGGTGTCGTTCAAGGAATAGCCGGCCAGGGTGAGCAGGGCGGTCACCTGCAGGAGGTTGAATTCCCGCCCGCTGAGCACCACCACCGCCAGGATGATGAGGATGTCGTGGATCGTGGTCAGGATGGCCGCCACGCCGAAATGGAAGTCAAAGCGCCAAATGATGTAGACCAGGATCCCGATCATGGCGAACACGAAGGCCTTGAAGGCGTCATCCCGGAGCTTGGCCGAGACCGCCGGCCCCACCTCATCGCTGCCCTGCAGGGTGAACTTGGCTTGGGGGAAATCATGGTTGAGCACGGCCAAGACCGAGTCCCCCGTGCTGCCCACCGCGGTTTGGGGGTTGTTCTTGAGCTTGATCAAAAGGTTGAAGCCGCTCTCCCCCACACCGGTCATTTGCTGGATTTCCAGCCCCGGGAAACCGCCCTTTTTCAGGGATTCGCGGATGGGGTCCAAGTCCATCGCTTGGGCCGCCGAAATGCGCAGGAGCGCCCCGGCCGAAAAATCCGTGCCGAGGTTGGCGCGGCCCGTGGCCATCAGCCAACAAGCGTAAACCCCCGCCAACATCCCGAGGGCGGAAAGCGCCATGAAGAAGCGGCGCACTTTCATGAAGTTGATCTTGGGTTCCTTAAACCATTGAATCATTGAGGGGGCCTTTCTCGTTAGATGCTGAGGCTTTGGTAGTTTTTACGGGCGTCGAAAATCATCTTGGTGATCACCACGGCGGTGAAAAGGCTCAAGGCCACGCCCAGGCTCAGGGTGACGGCGAAACCCTTGATGGGGCCGGTGCCGAACTGGAACAGGACGGCGGCGGAGATCAGGGTGGTCACATGGGTGTCGATGATGGCCACCAAGGCCCGGTTGTAGCCCGCCTCAATGGCGGCCCGGATGGTTTTACCCAAACGCAACTCCTCGCGGATGCGCTCGAAAATCAGGACGTTGGAATCCACCGACAACCCCAAGGTCAGGATGATGCCCGCGATGCCCGGAAGGGTCAGGGTGGCCTGCAGGCAGGCCAAGGAAGCCAGGAGGAAAAGCATGTTGATGAGCAGCCCCAGGTTGGCGATCCAACCCGACAGGCCGTAATAGATCCCCATGAAGAGCAGCACCAGGATCAGGCCGTAAATGGCGGCCCAAGT
>DATKNU010000129.1:0-4697 GCA_035541195.1 bacterium | reverse complement strand
CGGATTAATCCACGGGAAAGGAAAAAGCCATGCCAAAACTTTTAGCCCCCTCGGGGAAGAAAACAAGGAGAGCCAAGGACTTCACCACGGCCTTCACGGTGGACCAAAGCCCCCAGGAGGTTTTCGCGGCCATCCAAAATGTCCGGGGATGGTGGTCGCAAGCCCTGGAAGGCCGGTCCGCTAAGAAGGGGGACGAGTTTATCTTCCGCTACCCCGGACTGCATTATTCCAAGCAAAGGCTGACCCAGGTCATTCCGGGCCGCAAGATGGTCTGGTTGGTTTTGGACGCCCGGCTCACTTTCGTCGAAAACCAAGGCGAGTGGAAGGGGACTCGGGTCGTTTTTGAGGTCGCCCCCCGGGGAAAGAAGACCGAAGTGCGCTTCACCCATCGGGGCTTGGGGCCGGCCCTGGATTGTTTCGACGCCTGCTCCAAAGGTTGGACTTACTACATCCAGGAAAGCTTGCGGGATTTGATCACGACCGGGCGGGGAAAACCCGAGAAGAAGTGGCGGGGCCCGGGCAAGTCCGGGCATTGAGGGCGGGGCGGGGGAGGCGGCCATGAAGACCATCCAACAGAAAGTCAGGTTCAAGGCGCCGCCCGATCAATTGTACGAGATGTACATGGGGTCGGGCCGGCCGGCGCGGGAGGGGGACGGGCCTTTCAGCGCCCACGAAGGCTATGTCCGGGGCCGGAACCTGCAGTTGGTGCCGGGCCAATTGGTGGTGCAATCTTGGCGGGGGGCCGATTGGGCGGAGGGGGAACCGGACTCGATCCTCTTCTTGACCTTCGAGCCCGTCCCGGGCGGGGGACAGGTCACCTTGGTTCACGCGGGGCTGAGCCCTGAAAAGGCCGAACGCCACGCCCGCGGTTGGCGGGATTACTATTGGACGCCGTGGAAAAATTTTTTGCGGCGGCGGGGCAGGGCGGGTTAGGCCCCTTCCTTCTTCGGCCACTGGTTCAAGGCCACCTGGGCCACGCCCATGAGCTGTTCCCGGGTGCCGCCATGGTAGGCCTGCAGGCCGATGCCCTGCATGACCACGTAATAAAAACGCGCCATGTCGGTGGGGTCGGCCTGGGGGGGAAGTTCGCCCTCGTCTTTGGCCTTTTGAAAACGCTCCTTCAGGATTTGCTCGACCTGGGCGCGTTTCTTCGTGAAGTAATCCTGGATGTCCTTGTTGGACTCGGAACCCGTCAGGGGCCCCCGCACCATCAGGCAGGCCCCGGGCCCCTCGGGATCCGTGAACATCTCCACCCCGTGGGCCAAAATGCTCCGCATGCCTTCCAAGGCCGTGGGCATTTTCATGCAGCCGTCGAGAAAGGCGTGCATCTGGGCGGTGTATTGGTCCAAGGCCTTGCGGAAAAGGGCTTCTTTATTACCGAAGGTGGCATAGAGGCTGGTGCGATTGATGCCCATGGCCCGGGTGAGGTCAAAGAGGGAAGCGCCCTCATAACCCTTGTCCGCGAAGACCTTCATGGCGGCGTCCAAGGCTTCCTTCTCGGAAAAGGCCTTAGGGCGGCCCCGGGGGTTTCCCCCTGGTTTTGATTGGGCTTTACTCATCTTTAACACCTGGAATCGTTATTTTTGTACTGAAAGATACAATAAGCTATTGACTTCGGCTTTTCAACTCACTACATTCGTACCAATTGGTACAGATTTTTGAGTCACGCCTTTTGACGAACTTCAGCGGGAAATAATACCTTCTGGACGGCCGGGCAAAGGGTGTTTTTTGCTTAATTATGTACCGTTCGGTAAGAAAATATAGCGCGGGAGGCTGTCGTGAAAGCGGAAAAAAATGGCGGGAAGCCGGACTCCGGCTTTTTCAAACGGTTGGCGCAGTGGGTGGTTGCCAGGCGGATTTTGGTGATCCTAGGGGTCTTCTTGGCCACCGGGTTCCTCATGAGCCGCATCGGAACCCTGAAGCTCGACGCGGACCCGGATCTCTGGGTGCCGCAAAACGACCCCATCATCAAAACCACCAATGAGATCGAGGACACCTTCGGCGGCAAATACGCCGTGGTGGTGGGGATCGCCCCCAAGCAGGGGGACATCTACCAACCCGGGGTCCTGGCCAAGGTGAAGGATATGCAGGCCAAGATCGAGCTCATGCCCAACGTCATCCGGGCCAATGTCTTCAGCCTGGCCGCCCGCAAATCGAAGGTCATCAACAGCGGGCCCGAGGGCATGGTGGTGCGCCAGATGATGGATAAGGTGCCCGCGACCCCCGCCCAGTTGGCCCAACTGCGCAAGGACTTCGCCTCCATGCCGGCTTTCCACAAATTGTTGGTGTCCGACGACGCCTCCGAGGTGGCCATCGTGGCCGACTTCAAGGAGGACAAGGCCACCCACATGTTCTCGCCGCTCTTGGCCCAGCTCAAGGCCCTGGTGGCCGAGGAAACCAAGGATGGGACGGTTGATGTCAACCTGGGCGGCTTCCCCTTGATCGGGGCCTGGTCCGAGCATTACATGATGCAGATGCCGATTTATTTCGGCCTGGCCCTGCTCATCATCATGGGCATCCAATTCTGGTCCTTCCGCAGTTTCCAGGGCATGTTGCTGCCGCTTTTGACGGGCCTTTTGAGCGTCTTTTGGGCGCTGGGCTTCATGGGCCTGGCGGGCATCCACCTGGACCCCATGAACACGGCCACGCCCATCCTCATCCTGGCCATCGCGGCGGGGCACGCCATCCAGATCCTCAAACGCTATTACGAGGAATTCAACCGTTCGTCCCTCAAGGGCCTCGCGCCCGAGGAAGCGAACAAGGAAGCCGTGGTGGAATCCATCCACCGGGTGGGCCCGGTCATGCTGACCGCGGGCCTCATCGCCATCATTTCCTTCCTGTCACTCACGGTCACCGGCATCCCCATGGTCCAGCACTTCGGCTTTTTCGCGGGGCTGGGCGTCTTGTCGGCGCTGACGCTGGAAATGACCTTCATCCCGGCCCTGCGGTCGCTTTTGAAGGCGCCGAAGGTCAAGGAAGTGAGCCGCGAGAAGAAAACCGGCTTCCTGGATAAGCTCTTGTCCGGCTTGGCGGACAACTTGGTGGGCGGGCGCGCGCCCTGGATGGTGGCGGGCGGCGCGGTCTTGATCGCCGTGATGGTGGCCGGCACGGCCTTCCTGCGGGTGGACAACAACTTCCTGCTTTACTTCAAGCCCAGCTCGGAGGTCCGGGTCCAGAACGACGCCCTGAACAAGGCCTTCGCCGGCACCCAAAACCTGCAATTCTTGGTGACTGCGCCCGAAAGCGACGGCATCAAGGACCCGGCGGTTTTGGAGGGCATCGCCAAGCTGCAAACGGCCCTGGAGGCCCAAAGCTTGGTGGGCAAGACCCAGTCCATCGTGGACTCCATCAAGCGCATGAACCAGGCCATGCACGACGACAAGCCCCAGTTCTACTCCATCCCCCAAAGCCACAACCTGGTGGCCCAATACCTGCTGCTTTACTCCCTGTCGGGCGATCCGGCGGATTTCGACAGCTTCGTCGACAACGACTACCGCCGGGCGGTGGTGACGGCCTACCTGAAGACCAACAGCGCGGCCTACGCCAAGGAGGTCTTCCAGAAGGTCCAGCCGGTGATCGCCAATGATTTCCCGGCCGGCACCCAGGTGCAGTTGGGCGGGGGATTGCCCCAGGTCATGGTGCTCAACGACGACGTGGTCAAGGACAAGGCCCGCAACATGGCCCAGATGGCCTTGATCGTGTTCCTCCTGGCGTCGCTGGCCCTGCGGTCCGCCGTGGGCGGGCTTTTCGTGCTCACGCCCTTGGTGGCGGTCATCGCCGCCAACTTCGGCATCATGGGCTGGCTGGGCATCCCCATCGACATCAGCGCGGTGACGACGGCCTCCATGGCCATCGGCATCGGGGCGGACTACGAGATCTACCTGCTTTTCCGCTTCCGGGAAGAGCTGGCCCGCTCGGGCGACGTGTTGAAGGCCACCCGGGAATCGCTCCTGACTTCCGGCAAGGCCGTCATCTTCGTGGCCCTTTCCGTCATCGGCGGCTATGGGGTCCTGCAGGCCTCGGGTTTCGCCTTTTACGAGAACCTGTCCACCTTGGTGACCACCACCATGACCATCAGCGCCCTCTTCGCCTTGTTCTTCCTGCGGGCCCTGATGATGGTCTTTAAACCCAAGTTCATCTTCGGCGAGAAGCCCGAAGCCTACTTCAGCGTGAAAAACATCAAAGGAGAATTAGCGTGAAAAAACACATCCAAACCCTCATCCTCGGCGCCCTGGCGGCCCTGAGCGGCGTCATCCTGGGCCACGCCCAGGAGGCCCTGACCGGCACCCAAGTCATGGAAAAGAACTTCTACGCCTCGAAGGTCAAGACCCTCAAGGCCGACAGCGACCTGGTGCTCATCAATGCCCAGGGCGAGAAGCGGATCCGCAAGGTCGCCAACACCCAGGCGCTGCAGCCCAACGGGATCGATTCCAAGTTCCTGGCCAAGTTCCTGGACCCGGCGGACATCCGGGGCACGGGCTTCCTGCAGATCGAGCACTCGGACGCGGACGACGACCAATGGGTCTACCTGCCGGCCCTGCAGAAGAGCCGCCGGCTGGTGGCCAACAATAAGAAGGACAGCTTCTTCGGGTCCGACTTTTCCTATGGGGACATCACCCTGCCCAAGCCGGAGGTTTACACCAACACGCTGAAGCCCTCCGAGCCGGTGGCGGGGCAGGACTGCTACGTGGTGGAAT
>DATKNU010000128.1:0-2332 GCA_035541195.1 bacterium | reverse complement strand
TCGCCTGGGGCGGAAAATTTTTCTTGGTGACCGATGTGGCGAATTACCGTGTCGTTAAACTTTCCCAAGATGGACAGATTTTGGGTGTCTTGAGCGGCAAGGGCAAGGGCAAGGGCGAGTTCATGGGGATCACCTACACCTTGTTGGATGACGCCGGCAATTGGTATGTGGGCGACGCCAGCGGGAACGATCGGGTCCAAATTTTTGACCCCTCCCAGAAATTCCTCCGTCAAATCAAGACGAAGAGCCCCCCCAATGCCTTGGCCCTGGACAAGCAAAACCGGCTGTTTGTGGGAAGTTGGGGCAGCCCTTCCCAGGTCTTCACAGTTTCGGGGAAATACTTGGGTGATCTTGAGGATGAGTCCCAACCGGGCGTGGCGATCAACAACATCGTCGGAATGGATGTGACGCCCGACGGAATGATCGTGGCTTCCGGCGGGGATCAGGTGACGATTTATCGGGTCTCTGAAGCGGCTAAAAACTAACCTTCTGGAAAATTCCGCTCGATGAGTCCAGCGCGTCGCCAAAAAAAAACCGCGGGGGTGAAGGGGCGTCTCGGTTCGGAGGGGCATTCGAAATCTCCCGCTCCGAACGCCCCGGATGTTGCGCGAGTTCCTTCCGGTACGGTCTGGCCCCGGATCCTTTTTTCCCTTTTGGCGGTCTCTGGAATCGGTAGCGCGCTTTATCACGAGGACAATTTCGCCACCTTCTTTTTGACCACCGCGGCGGCTTATGCGGCGTCTTTTCTCCTCCCGGTAAGGCAATTCACCCATGTGTTGCTGGTCATCGTGTCCGGGTGGTTTTTGTGCCTTTTAGCCCTGGCAAGCCTTCCCCATTACGGTTATGCCTTCGCCTTTCTCGGAGGTCTGAACCTACCCAACCCGGTTTTCCATTTCGCGATTGGATTCGGTCTGCTGTTGGGTTTTTGGCGTTTCCTCTCCCCGGCCCAACCCATGGAAGAGGTGGCCCTCGGGAGTGGGCGACTTTGGTTTTGGGGCATTTTCGCGGCGGCGATTTTCATGCGGTTCCAGCACATCGGCGAGGCGCCGGGCGCCTATTGGGACGACCCGGCGGTTTGCATTATCGACCCCCAAGGCATCTTGAACTTCCATGAATACGTCATGTTGTTCCCCCTGGGGCAGCGGGAGCCTTTCTTTTCATACTTCCTGGCGGGTTTATGGTCCCTGGACCCGCATGCCCACGCTATTTTGATTCAACGGTTGGGCGGGGCGATCCTGGATTTGGCGGCGGTAGTGGTGTTTTATTTCGCCGGAAAGGAAGCGGGAGGCGTGGTGACGGGTTTGGTGGCGGAAGCCGCCGCGGCCTTCAGTAAACCCCTGCTGATCGAGAACCTGATAGGGATGACGGCGGTTACGGTGCCCTTGGCAGTGGGATTGCTTTTACTCACGACCATCCGCCTATTCAAGAAGCAGGATTGGGCGCGATTCCTCCAGTGGGCGTTGGCGCTGGGTTTCGCGCCTTATAATTACACGCCCGTTCGGACTTGGCTTCCCTTCATCGTGACGGTGGTTTTTTTATGGATTTGGTTTTTTAAGCTCAAGGAACGGCCCAAGGCTTGGCCCGAATATATCCTGGGCTGGGGATTGCTACTGGTTTGGAACGTCCTCTTTTTGAAGGTCAATAACTTCCTGCCGGAGAACCTGCTGTCCTTCGCGCCTTCGGGGAAAATCGGGGCGGCGGCGGCGCTCTTGGCCCTCTTCGGTTTTTGCGCTTTTGGGGTGGCGCGTCAAAAGGAACTGGCCCGGAAAAGCCTTTTGCCCCTGTTTTTCGCCGGAGTGGCGTTGGCCGCCGGGATCATCTATCCTTTGGCGGCCCAGCCCGATATCGCGGTCCACACTTCGGGGTTGTCTATTTTTCACAACCAGGAAACCCGGACCTTCCATTATGAAAACACTTTGCCGGCCATCCTAATCAAAAAAACCATGTCGAGCCTCATAAGCTTGTTTTACGGCGGGCAGGATCGGGGGGATTTGAACCTGCCTTGGGACGCTTTTTATGAGTTTCATTTCGCGCCCTTGTTCATGATTGGATTGGCGGCTTTTTTAAACCGGCCCACTTGGCTGAAACTCTTCCTGCTGGCGGCCAGTTTTGTCGGCATCTCGGCCCATGTGCTTTCCATTGACCCGCATAGCGCCAAATTGGTGGCGGCGGTCGCGCCTATGGCGATCCTTTCCGGGTTGGGCCTCCAGGAATTTTTGGCGGAGCTTTTCCGGCGAAAAGCCCGTTTGCGGCCCTGGGTCGCGGGATTTTTCGTTCTCTACTTGGGCTGGGCCTTCGCGGGCACCTATGACCGGGTTTGGGAACACTATTT
>DATKNU010000127.1:0-5434 GCA_035541195.1 bacterium | reverse complement strand
CCATGCGGAAGGGGTCTTAAGCCTTGGCTTTTTTCACGGTGAGGAGCCGGGCCTGGGCGCGGGCGAGCGCCGCCCGGGCGGCGTCCCGTTCCACCGGATCCTTGGTCTTGGCCATCTTGTCCTGGGACCGCTTGCGGTTTTTTTCCTCTTCTTCCACGTTGATCTCCTCCGCCGGCTCGAAGGCCTCGGCCAACACGGTGACCGATTGGGGCGTCACCTCGATGAAACCCCCGGACACGAAATAAAAATACCGCTTAGCCCCCTGGGCCACCGTGAAGGTCCCGGGTTTGAGGATGGACACCAAGGGCTCGTGGCGGGCCCAAACGCCGAATTCCCCCGCCGCGCCGGGCACGGTCAGCGAGGAAACTTCCTCGTTGAAGACCTCCCGGTCCGGCACCACCACCTCGAGCTTGAAGAATTTCGCCATGGGATCAGCCGTTCTCCAGTTTCTTGGCGCGCTCCAAGGCCTCGTCGATGTTGCCCACCATGTAGAAGACCTGCTCGGGCAACTGGTCATATTGGCCTTCCACCAAGCCCTTGAAGGAGCGGATGGTGTCGGCCAAAGGCACGTAGCGGCCCGGGGCCCCCGTGAACTGCTGGGCCACGAAGAAGGGCTGGGACAGGAACTTCTGGATGCGGCGCGCCCGGCCCACCAAGGTCTTGTCGTCGTCCGACAATTCGTCGATGCCTAAGATCGCGATGATGTCCTTGAGTTCCTTGTAGCGTTGCAGGATCTGCTGGACCTTGCGGGCCACGGCGTAATGCTCGTCGCCCACCACCAAGGGGTCCAAGATGCGGGAGGTGGAATCCAAGGGGTCCACCGCCGGGTAGATGCCAAGCTCGGTCAAGGCCCGGTTGAGCACCGTGGTGGCGTCCAGGTGCGAGAAGGAAGTGGCCGGCGCCGGGTCCGTCAAGTCGTCGGCGGGCACATAGATGGCCTGCACGGACGTGATGGAACCCCGGTGGGTGGACGTGATGCGCTCTTGGAGCGCCCCCATCTCGGTGGCCAAGGTGGGCTGGTAACCCACGGCCGAAGGCATGCGGCCCAGCAAAGCCGACACCTCGCTGCCCGCCTGGGTGAAGCGGAAGATGTTGTCGATGAAAAGAAGCACGTCCTGGTTTTCCTCGTCGCGGAAATACTCGGCGATGGAAAGCCCCGAGAGCGCCACCCGGGCGCGGGCGCCCGGCGGCTCGTTCATCTGCCCGTAGACCAAGGCGGCCTTCTCGATGACGCCCGATTCCTTCATTTCCAGCCATAGGTCGTTGCCCTCGCGGGTGCGCTCGCCCACGCCCGTGAAGACCGAGAAACCGCCGTGTTGGGTGGCGATGTTGCGGATGAGCTCCTGGATGATGACGGTCTTGCCCACGCCGGCCCCGCCGAAAAGGCCGATCTTGCCCCCTTTCTGGTAGGGCGCCAGAAGGTCGATGACTTTGATGCCGGTCTCCAAAATCTGCTTGCGGGTGGATTGCTCCACCAAAGGCGGCGCGGGCCGGTGGATGGAATAGCGCTTGGCCGACTTGACCTCGCCCATCTCGTCCACGGCCTCGCCCAAGACGTTCAGGATGCGGCCCAGGGCTTCCCGGCCCACGGGCACGGTGATGGGCGAGCCGGTGTCGCTCACTTCCATGCCGCGCTTGAGGCCGTCGGTGGAACTCATGGCCAGGCAACGCACCACTTGGTCGCCCAGGTGCTGGGACACTTCCAAAATCAGATGGCTTTTGCCTTCCTCGGTTTCGATCCGAAGGGCGTTATAAATGGCCGGGATGCCGGCGGTGGAAAATTTCACGTCCACCACGGGTCCAATGACTTGGATGATTTTTCCCGTCAAAGCGGGGGCCGTCGTTGGGGTGCTCATGCTTCCTCCAAAAAAAGATGAAATCAAAACCATTCACCGCAGAGACGCTGAGGCGCCGTTAAAATCCTTGAACCAGGATTTTCTATTCTTTTTCCGCGGCTCTGCGTCTCCGCGGTGAGGGAATTTTATTTTAAAGCCTCGGCGCCGCCCACAATCTCCGCCAATTCCTTGGTGATCATGGCCTGCCGGGCCCGGTTAAACTCCAGCGTCAATCGTCCGATCATCTGGGAGGCGTTCTTGGTGGCCGACTCCATGGCGTTGCGCTTGGCCCCCATCTCGGAGGCGAAGCTCTCCAAAAGCACGCGCCTCACCCGGATGAAGAGGTGCTGGGAAAGCAGGGCGTCCAGGATGATGCGCTCCCCCGGCTCGAACAAATAAGCCCCGCTTAAGGGCGGATCGGCCGCCCGGGCCTCCCCCGCGCCCTTGGCGTCCGACAGCCTCAGGGGCAGCAGGATTTCCCGGGCCACCTTCTGGCTCATCACGTTCTTGAATTCGGTGTAAATTACGGTGACGGTCTTGACCCCTTCCCGGGTGTAAAGCGCCACCAGGGTGTCCCGGATCTGGGAAATGGTCTCGGACGACACCTCGGGGAAAACCTGCACCCAATCCTGCCGGACATCCATCCGGCGGCGGCGGAAAAAATCCCGGGCTTTCTTGCCCACGGCCAAGATCACCGCGTCGGGCTTCTCTTTCAAAAAGGCCTGGGCCCGGCGGAAAACATTGCTGTTGAAACTGCCGCAAAGGCCCCGGTCCGCCGCGACCACCAAAAGCGCCTCCCGGCCCTCGCCGCGGGTCTTCAATAGCGGGTGGCTGCCGCTGCTCACGTTGGCGGCCAACCGCCGGATGACGGACGCCATGCGGTCCGAGTAGGGCCGGGCCCCGAAAATCCGCTGTTGGGCTCGTTTGAGCCTGGCCGAGGCCACCATCTTCATGGCCTTGGTGATTTGGTGGATGCTGGAGGCGCTCTTGAGGCGCCGTTTGATTTCCCGGATGTGGGCCATGGTTTATTTCTTGAATTCCCTCATGAACTCGCCGATGGCGGCCGTCAGGTTCTTCTTGTTGTCGTCCGTCAGGTCCTTTTTCTCGCGGATCTCGTTGAGGATGCCGGCGTGCTTGGCCTTGAGGTGGGCCAAAAGGCCGGCCTCAAAGGGCTTCACCTGCTCGACCGTCAGGTCGTCCAAAAAGCCGTTGGTGCCCGCGAAAAGGGACACGACCTGGTCTTCCATCACCATGGGCGAGTATTGGGCCTGCTTCAAAAGCTCCACCATGCGGGCCCCGCGGTTGAGCTGGGCCATGGACACCTTGTCGAGCTCGGCGCCGAATTGGGCGAAGGCCGCCAACTCGTTGTATTGGGCGATGTCCAGGCGCAGTTTTCCCGCCACCTTCTTGGTGGCCTTGGTCTGGGCGTTGCCGCCCACGCGGGACACCGAAATGCCCACGTTGATGGCGGGCCGCACGCCCGAGTAAAAGAGGTTGGACTCCAGGAAAATCTGCCCGTCGGTGATCGAGATGACGTTGGTGGGGATATAGGCCGTCACGTCGCCCGCCTGGGTCTCGATGATGGGAAGGGCCGTGAGGGACCCGCCGCCCAGCTTGTCGCTGAGCTTGCAGGCGCGCTCCAGGAGGCGCGAGTGCAGGTAAAAAACGTCGCCCGGATAGGCTTCCCGGCCGGGCGGTCGGCGCAGCAGCAGGGACAACTCGCGGAAGGCCACCGCCTGCTTGGACAAGTCGTCGTAAATAATGAGGGCGTGGCCGCCGTTGTAGGTGAATTCCTCGGCCATGGCGCAGCCCGCGTAGGGCGCGATGAATTGAAGCGGCGCCGGGTCGGAGGCCGAGGCCGCCACCACGATGCAATAGTCCATGGCGCCCTTGTCCTTGAGGGTCTTGACCACGTGGGCCACGGTCGATTGTTTCTGGCCGATGGCCACGTAGACGCAGATGATGCCTTGGCCCTTTTGGTTCAGGATCGCGTCCAGCGCCACCGCGGTCTTGCCGGTTTGGCGGTCGCCGATGATCAGTTCCCGCTGGCCCCGGCCGATGGGCACCATGCCGTCGATGGCCTTGAGGCCGGTCTGCAAAGGCTCCTTCACGGGTTGGCGGGACACCACGCCGGGCGCCTTGAACTCGATGCGGCGCCGCGAGGAGGCGTTCAAGGGACCGTGGTCGTCCAGGGGCTCGCCCAGGGGGTTCACCACCCGGCCCAAAAGCTCCTTGCCCGTGGGCACCTCGGCGATGCGCCCGGTCAATTGCACCGGGTCCCCTTCCTTGACCTTGTCGGTGCCGCCGAACAAAACCGCGCCCACGGAGTCGGCTTCCAGGTTGAAGGCGATGCCATAGACGTCGTTGGGGAACTTGAGCAATTCCCCCGCCATGGCGTTCTTGAGGCCGTAAACCACGGCCACCCCGTCGCCGACCTTCAGCACCTCGCCCACTTCCTTGAGCTCGGCCTCGGGCTTAAAGTCTTGGATCCGTTCTTTCAGGATCTTCGTGATCTCGTCCGCTTGAATGGCCACTGATCAACCTCCGGTTATTTTGCCCCGGGCCCCAAGGGTCCGGGCTTGCTGGCGGCTTAAGCTTCCGCCTTCATGAGCTGCTGGCGCATCTTTTCGAGCTGTCCCAAGAAACTGGCGTCCAGGCGCCGGTCCCCCAGGTAAACCACCAGGCCGCCGATCAAGTGGGGTTCCACCTGCTCGCGGATCTCGATCGTGGCGCCAAAGGACGCGCCCAGCTTCGCCGCCAAGGCTTGGCGCTCGGCCTCTGAAAGCGGCAGGGCGGTCAAAACCCGGGCGATGGCCTGCCCCCGGGCCTTATAGCAAAGCCGCTCGAAATGCTCGGCCACGGCCTTGAAGAACCCCATGCGTTTCTTGGTGATGAGCAGGAGCAGGAAATTGGCCATGGTCTTGGAAAGGGGCTTGGGTAAAAGTTGCTGCAAAGCCGCCAATTTCCCGAACCGGTCCGCCCGGGGATGTTCCAGGGCCGCCTTCAACTCCCCGTTTCGCTCGATCAATTCCCCGACGGCCCGGACTTCCCCGACCACCTGATCCAGGGTCTTTTGCTCCTGGGCCACCTGAAGGAGGGCGACGGCGTATTTCTCAGCCACGACGGATTCCACGGCGCCCTCCCACGGATGGAATAATCAAGCTCAGCGCTTGCCCAGCGAATCCAGGCTTTCGCCCACGACTTTGGATTGGATTTTCGGGTCCACCGAGGCGCGCATGATCTTGCCCGCCATGGCCACCGACAGCTGCACCACTTCTTCCCGAAGGCTTTGGCGCAGTTCCTCGCGCTCGCTTTGAAGCGCCAGCCTGGCCTCGTTCAAGATGCGGCCCGCTTCCCGCCTGGACGACTGGACGATTTCTTCCTTGATGGTCTCGGCCTCGTTGCGGGAGGCGCGGATGATCTCGGAGGTTTTCTGGTCCAAGTCCTTGATCTTATGGTCCAGCTCCATGCGCAGGCGCTCGGCTTCCCGTTGAAGGGTTTCGGCGCTTTGGATCTGTTCCTCGATGTACTGCCGCCGCTTCTCCATCCAACCCCGGAGGTAGGGCAGGAAGAGCTTGGCCGAAAGGAGCAGGCCAAGG
>DATKNU010000126.1:0-40881 GCA_035541195.1 bacterium | reverse complement strand
ATGAAGGTTTTTAAAATCCCCCTCCGCCTGCCCCTGGACTTGCTCAAGGCCTACCGCACGGACCTCAAGGTCAAGCGTTACGCCACCTGGAAGGACCTTTTGTTTTATTGCCGCCACAGCGCCAATCCGGTGGGCCGCATGGTGCTTTTGATTTCAGGCGTCCGGGACGGGAAGCTCCATCGCTACTCGGACTTCCTCTGTTCGGGACTTCAGCTCATCAATTTCTGGCAGGACAGCGCCATCGATTTAAAGCGGGGCCGGATCTACTACCCGCTCACGGAACTGCGCGCCCAAAAGGTCACCCCTGGGGAGCTCCTGGGGCTCCAAGACTCGCCCCGGACCCGCCGCCTGGTTGAAGCGGCGGTCAATTACACCGAGGGCTATTTCGCGAAGGGCCTTCCCTTGCTCGCGGGGGTTGGCGGCCGCTTGGGGCTGGAACTCAAGGCCACGGTCCTGGGCGGCCGGGGGATCCTGAAAAAAATCCGCCGGATGGATTACAATGTGCTCCAAGGCCGCCCTTCCTGGAGCGCCTTGGAAAAAGCCGCCTTGGCCGCCCAGGCGCTTTTGTTCCCTTCCCCCAAACCGAAAGGGACCCCTTGAACATCCAAAACGGATCGCTCCAAAAAAAAACCAGTTTCTATTACGCCATGTTGCTTTTGCCCCGGGACCAACGCCGGGCCCTGGAAACGCTCTATCGTTTTTGCTGGGCCGCCGATGAGATTTCGGACGGGGCCGGCGCGCGCGCGCGAAAAAGAAAGGACCTGGCGCGGTTCAAGGCCAAGCTGAAGGCCTGCCTGGCGGGGCGGCCCCCGGCAGACCCCCTCTTTTTGGGCTTGGCCGAGGTGCGGCGAAGGTTCGCCCTGTCCGCCGAACCCCTGGAGCGGATCCTCAAGGGCGTGGAGCGGGACCTGAGGCCCCTGCGCTTCAAAACCTTCGGGGAACTCAAAGCCTATGCCCGGCAGGTGGCCGGGGGACCGGGCCTGGCCAGCATGGAGATTTTCGGTTTCAAGGACAAGGCCCACCGCCTCTACGCCGAGAACCTGGGGCTGTTCCTTCAGATCGTCAACATGGTCCGCGACGTCAAGGAAGACGCGCAGCTGGGCCGCCAATACCTGCCGGACGAGGACTTCCGCCGTTTCAAGCTCAACCCCGCCGCGCTTGATCCCGGCGATCTTTCGTGGCCGCACTTCGTGGATTTCCAACTGAGTCGGGCCGAATCCTTTTGGGAAAAAGCCCAAGCCGCCCTTTCCCGCCGCCAGCGCGCCGCCTTGCCCACCGCCGAGGCCATCGCGGCGATTTACGGCCGCCTGAAGGAAAAATTGCGGGCCCATCCGGGGGGGATCCTGGCCGGGAAAACCTCCCTGTCGCTTTCGGAAAAACTCTGGGCGGTGGCGGGCGCCTTGTCCCGTTGCGCGGCTTGGAAGGGGCTTTTTTGAGCCCGCGCGCGTTGGTGGTGGGCGGCGGCTACGCCGGCGTTTCGGCGGCGACGGCCTTGGCCGAGGCCGGGGTCCCGGTGGACCTCTTGGAATCCCGGGGTTTTTTGGGCGGCCGGGTTTATTCCACCGCGCCTTCCCCGTCTTTTCCCGCGCCCGTGGACAACGGGCCCCACCTGCTCATGGGCTGTTACCGGGAAACCTTCAAACTCTTCAAGCGCCTCGGCGCCGCCTCGGATTTTCATTGGGTGGATCCGCTGGCCTTGAGTTGGGTTTCCCCGGGCGGCGCGAGGACGTCCCTGAATTGCCTGTCCTTGCCCGCGCCTTTTCACCTGCTTTTGGGGCTCCTTAGTTCCAGCGCCTTCCCCGGATCGGAAAAGCTCAAGCTCATGGCGGCCCTGGCCCCTTTCGCGGTCCGACCCTTCCCCCTTCCCCCGAAAATCCGCACGGTGGAAAATTGGATGGGCTTCACCCGCCAAGGCCCCACCACGAGGGAGCGCTTTTGGACGCCCTTTTGCCGGGCGGTGATGAACGTCCCGCCCGCAGTGGCGCCCATCCGGGCCCTCGGGGGGGTCTTGAACCGGGTTTTTTTCGGCAAGCGCCGGGACAGCGCCTTGGTGGTGGCGGCGAAACCTTTAAGCGAGATCGCTTTCCCCCAGGCCCTGGAATATCTGGCCGCCCGGGGCTCCCAGGCGCATTTGCGCGAAGGGGTCCAGAAACTCAACCTGGTGTCCGGCCCCTTCGGCCTGGAGACGGCCTCGGGGAAAAAATTCACCGCCGATGTTTTGATCCTGGCTTTGCCCGTGAGGTCCTTGGAAGCGCTTTGGGGCGGCGCGGGGTTGCCCCCGCCCGGCGAGGAAGCCCGCTTGGGCAAGTCGCCCATCGTGTCCGTCCATTTGATTTTGGAAAAACCCGTCCTGCGAGGCCACCTGGAAGGTTTCGCCGGGGCGGATTTCGACTGGGCCTTCAACCGCAGCGCCAATTGGGGCTTAAGCGGCCCCAACCAATATGTGAGCCTGGTCTCCAGCGGCGACCCGGACTTGGCGGCGAAAAACGAGAAGGAAATCTTGATCCGGGCTTGGGAAGAACTTCAGTCGCGTTTCCCCGCTTTGGCCGGCACCCAGCCCCTGCACTCGAAGGTCACCAAGGAAATGTCCGCGACTTTTATCTGGAGCGAGGCTTCGGGCGCCTTCCGCCCTAAAACCGCCACCCCTTTTCCCAACGTCTTCCTGGCGGGCGACTGGACCGACACGGGGCTTCCCGCCACCATCGAGGGCGCTTGCCTTTCGGGGCATCGCGCCGCCCAAAAAGCCCTGGCTTTCCTTAAATGACCCGCCCGGCCCCCGGACTTCTCGGCGTCTCAATTCCCTACCATCCCCCGGCCTTGTTCCTTTATTTTTCCCTGCTGAACGCCTTTTTGGCCTTTGGCCCTCTCGGCCTCGCGGCCAAGGTCTTAATCGGGCTCGTAGCCCTGCTTTGCCCTTTTCTTTTCTTTATTTTCAACCTGCGGCCCGCGGCCCAGTTCCCGGAAAAACCGATGCCGTCGGCGCCCGATCCCGGAATGATCTGGCTCGTGCTGGCCCTGGGTTTATCCTTGCGTTTATGCGTCTCCCTCGGCCTACCGGTCTGGCCCATGTGGGACGACGGCATCCACAGCCTGCTGTCCTACCAACAATCTCGGCATTGGACTTGGCATCTTTGGTATAGCAACGAAAAACTGGGGCCCTTGTCTTTTTGGGCCAAGGCGCTCTGGTTCAAGCTGATTCCCCCTTCCTTGTTTTCCATCTGGGCGCTGCAGGCCTTGGAATCGACTTTGGCTTTGGTGGCCGGCCTTTGGGCCTGCCGGCAATGGGTCTCGGGCCGCCTCGCCTTCCTTTACTTTTGCCTCTTAGCCTTGGGCTTTTGGCCCATTTATGTGGGTCAATTTTCAGGGACCGAAGCCTGCCTGGTCTTTTTCGAATTTCTATCCCTGGGCCTTTGGGGGTTCATCCGACACCTTCCCCGCGGGACTTCCCGAAACAGGCTGGCAGTGGTGTTGGGGTTGGTCTTAGGGTTTTGTGGCTATGTTTCAGTCTTAGCCCTTCCCCTGATCGCCGTCGTAGGGGGCGGATTCCTGCTGGATTGCGCCCGGGCCAAACCCAAGGACTGGAAACCGGCCCTGGGGTTCAGCTTCACCCTGGCAATCCTGATGGGGCCCGTTCTGGTTTCGCTATTCCCCCATTCGTCCCAAGGGCACGCCTTCCAATATCTTTGGACGGGGCAAATCCACTCCTGGCCCGCCCAACTGAAAATCTCTTTTTCTTATTTGACGGTTTTTCTTTGGGGGACTTTGGATAAGTCTTATTTTAATTTCGGGCCCCTTTGGGGCGGCTATTTAAACCCGATCCTGGGCGGGGCCTGCCTGGTGGGGATGGTGGAGTGCGGGCGTTTCCGGAACCGGCCGGCCTTCTGGGGCTTGGGGGCGGCGGTGCTGGCGGGCTTGGCCCCGGGTTTTTTCTCCAACACGGTGGAAGCCATGCGGGTCCTCATCCTGCTCCCGCTTTTTCTTTTCTGGACCGCGCTGGGGCTCAAGGCCGTCATCGAACATTTCCCGGTCCACCGGCGCGCCCGGCTTTTAACCGCCCTGTTGGCCTTCTCGCTGGCCTTGGACCTCTACCATCTCGGGGGGCCCTACCACCGCTGGGCGGTCCCGGACAAGGAAACCGGGGGCTCGAAATCGCCGGAACAATACCGGGCCGCCCAAGCCCTTTCAGCCATTCCCGGGCCCGGACTGGTGTTCAGCGATTTTTATTACGACGTTTTCGACGAAAGCCTTTTCCTCGGGGTTTTCCCCTTCAACGCCGCCGCCAACCCGGCCTTGGATCCTGAAAAGGCGCGGTGGGCGGCCGTGCTTTTGGCGCCTTGGGACGTCGGGCTCTTCCAGAAAGAATTCCCCCAATCCTCCCTTCAGGACCTTTCAAAAGGCCTGAACCCGGAACCCGACCATGAGGTCTGGTTGGCGGTCGTCCCCCTTCAGGGGAACGACCGGGCCAAACTCCTGGGCTGGGTCCTCCCGCACCAAAAATTGCAGGACTTGTACGGGGAAATCCCCTTTCATGAGGCCCACCCCGCCTATGGAAAATACCTGGACGGGCTTTGGGACTTGTACCGGGGGCTTCCCCCCGACCCCTTCCTCAAGGAATGCGTCTTGGAGAAAATAGTGCTCCCGATTTACCGGACCCGCGACCTGACGCGCGCTTGGCCGCTCTTGTCCCTGCCGCCGGGGGATTTGGCGCCGCCGCCGCCCTTCCAGGAACCCTTGGCGGAAATCCTCCATCACCTGGGCACACAGGCCTTGAGTCAAGGACAGCCGGGCCCGGCGGAAAAAATCTTCCGTCTCGCCGCCCGGGTGGATCCCCGTTATGACCTGCGAAAGTCCCTGCGGTTGTTGCCGGGGGGAAGCCGGCCTTAAAGGGGGGGCTTCTCGCTGAAAGCGATCCGGGAAGGCGTCCGAACTTCCAATTGGAAGGTGCTGTGGTCGATTTGCAACTCAGCCTTGAGCAGGCTTTGGGCCCTCTCAAGCAAAGGCACCGCCTCACTGATTTTGGCGTCTTCCACCACCAAGTGGGCGGTCAAGTAAACCTGTCCCGCGCCCACTTCCCACAAATGCACGTGGTGCACCTCGCGGATTTCCGGAATTTTCCCCCGCAAAATGCCCGAGATGGCCTCGGGGGCCAGCCCCCGGGGGCTGGCTTCCAGCAAAATCCGGAGGGCTTTGCGGAAAAGCTTGAAGGCGCTTGCGGCGATCAAGAGCGCGATGAGCAGGCTCAAAAGCGGGTCCACCCAAGTCCATCCGGTTTGGGCGATCACCAAGACCCCGATCAAAACCCCCAGGGACGAGGCCAGGTCGCCCAGCACGTGGATCCAAGCGCCCTGCAGGTTGATGTCCTGCTGGTCCGCCCCGTGCAGGAACCAGGCGCTGGAGGCGTTGGCCGCGAACCCGATGGCCGCGACCAACCCCATGGCGCGCCAATCGGGCAAGGAAGGGTGGGCCAGCCTCACCCCGGCCTGCCAGGCCACGGCGAAGACCATCAGGAAAAAGGTGAGGGAATTGCCCAGCGCCGCCAGCACTTCCAATCGGGCGAGGCCGAAGGTATGGGTTCGGCTGATGGGGCGTTCGGCCAAGATCATGGCGGTCAGGGAAATGAGCAGCGCCGCCAGGTCGGTCAACATGTGGCCCGCGTCGGTCAAAAGCGCCAAACTGCCGGACCAAACGCCGCCCACGGCTTCCAGCAAAAGGATGGCGGCCGTGATGAAGACCGCCCGCGTCATCTTTTTTTTGCGGTCCGGCCCGGGGGCTTGTTCGTGGGGGTGATCCCCCTGGTCGTGGGAATGGGCCATGGGTTTATTTTATCTTCTGGAAGGCGCCGGGGCCATCCTGCCTGAGGAAATAAAGACCTGCTTCTTTGACTTTGAGGTTCGTGGTTTTTTCCAGAAGTTCGGCGTAATGCTCGATTTGCTTGCGATAGCCTTCCGCTTGGAGCGACGGGTCCCGGTCGCTCTTGTAATCCACGATCACCCATTCGTCGCCTTCCAGGAAAACCAAGTCCATGACGGCTTTGAGATAGGTGCCGTCTTCTTGTTTCAGGCTCAAAGGAAGCTCTCGCAAAAGGCGGGAGGATTGACGGGCCCGGGTAAGGATGGGATGGGAAAGGGCCCTCAGCGCCATTTGGGCCGCTTCCTGGGCGGCTTCGGGCTTGAGGCCTTCCAAAGGCGCCCAAGCCTGGGCGGCCTTGTTAAGCATCGCCTCATCCCAGTCCCAGCCCTTTTCCAAAAGCCGGTGGGCCAAGACGCCAAAACCCTTTCCGCCCCAGGGTGAGGCGCTTTCCGGTTCCTCGAAGACGCGTTCTTCTCTTTCTTTCTTCTCCTCGTCCCCATGGGCCAATGCCGTCACGGTCACGAAGTCCCGCCCACCGGCGAGGGTCTTGAGCTTTTCCCGGCGGGCTTCCCGCTGGACCTCCAGTTTTGCCTTTTCGGCATCCAGGGCGGGGCCCGGTTTTTCGTCCAAGGGCACCACCCAGGCCGGGGGATCGCTTAAAGGTTGGGCGCCTTCTTTTACCCCGACCCAATGAGTTCCGCTTTTTTCCCCCAGCGCCTTCAACAAAGGACCGGCAAAAAGGCCCTCGTTTTGGAATTTTCCATCGGGGGCGAAATCAAAATAAGGCAGGAGCAGGCAATCCCGGGCGCGGGTGGCCGCCACGTAAAGCAGGCGGGTGTCCTCGGCCTGGCGCTGGAGTTCTTCCTCTTCCTTGACCCCGTCATAATTCAAGGTCTTGAGCCCCAGGTCCGCCGAACCCACCTTAAAGGCTCCCCGGGAGCTTTTGCGGTCCATCAGGCTGCCCGAATCCTTCGGGTCCGCGGCCCAAGCGGAAACGAACACCAGGGGGAATTCCAGCCCCTTGGCCTTGTGGATGGTCATGAGGGTGATGCGGTCCTCGGTGGAATCAGGCCCCGGCGCCTCGCCCTCCAGCGTGCCTTCTTCCTGCTGGGTGGTCAGCCATTGGGTGAAGGCCCGGTAGGTGAAATGTTGGGAGCTTTCCAATTCCCGCGCCTGGTCCAGCACTTTGTAAAGGTTCGCCACCCGCTGTTCGCCATGGGGTTGCCCGGCGGTCACCGCCAAGAGATTCGTGCGGCGGTAAAGCTCGGCCAGGGTCTCGGAAACCGCCAGGCTTCGGGTGTCCTTGAACCATTCCCGCAAAATTTGAAAGGCCTGGCCCACCTTGCCCTTCGCCATTCGTTGGAATTGGAATGTGCCCCCCGCGGCGCGGTGCAGGAAAAGCTCCTCATCGCTGAAGCCGAAGATCGGGCTTCGAAGTAGCGCCACCGCGGCCGCCTCATCCGCCGGCGACGAAAGGCAGGTCAAGAGGGTGGAGAGGGCCACAATCTCGGGCCGGTTGTAGAAACGCTTCCCCCCGACGATTTGATACGAAAGGCCCCGGCGGCGCAGGGCCTCTTCCCAGGCTTCCTCGACGTCGTTGGAAAGGTCACGGAATAAAAGCGCGATGTCGCCGGGGCGAACCGGGCGCTTTTCGTGGCTCTTGGGGTCCGAGACCGTGAAATCGCCTTTGAGAAGATCCTGCAAAAAGGCGGCGGTCCACTCGGCTTCCCATTGGCGAAGCGAGCCCTTGGAGGGTTTTTCTTCCGGCGATCTTGGGATCTTGAGCCCCCAAAGCAGGGGGAGCGTCCCTTCGGTGGCGCCGGCCTTTCGACTGGCGGTTAGGGGGTGGTACTTAATGCCCGTTCCCTCGAATTGGGAGATGAATAGGCCGTTGACCCATTCGACCAAAGCGCCGACGGTGCGGAAATTTTCGCTGAGCACCTCGACCTGGCCGCCGTTGGCAAGCACCCTTTCCTTCGTAGCCTCGTAAATGGCCACATCCGCCCGGCGGAAGCGGTAGATGCTTTGCTTGGGATCGCCGACCAGGAAGAGCTTTCCGGGCTCCAGCTTCACTTTCTTCCAATCCTTTTCGCTCTTTTTAACCTGCTCGCCCAGGAAGAAGACGATCTCCACTTGAAGCGGGTCCGTATCCTGGAACTCGTCCACGAAAAGGTAGTCGAAGCGGCCCTTCAATTCTTCACGCACCTCGGGATGTTTGAGCAGTAGATCGCGGGTCTTTAAAAGCAGGTCGTCAAAGTCGAGGAACCCGCCCTTGCCCTTTTGCGCTTCCCAATCGGTGAAGTAGTCCCAAATCCAACGCACCAAGTTGAGGACCACCGCGTCCTTGAAGGGCGCCAAAGCCGCCTGGTGGTCCTCCGCCAACTTCACGAAGCCTTCCCGGAGGGAGGCGAGCCGGTCCTTGCCCCAATTGCCCTGGGCGCCTTTATTGCCGACCTTGGGGATCTTGAAATTCGCCAATTCAAAGCCAAAGTCCCCGGCCGGAAGAGGGGCCAGGGCTTCCCACCCGGCCCAAAAGCCTTCCAGCACTTTGTAGAGGCTGTCCTCGGGCTTGGCGCACTGGGCGGCTTCTTTTTTCGTTATTTCCACGAAGGCCTTAATTTCATCCCGCAAGGGTTCCAGGGAGGGCAGGGGCTTGGGGGGCTCCAGGGTCAAGAGCGTGCGGTTGCGTTTGAGGAATTGTTTGAGTTCTTCCAGGTGCTCGAAAGCGCCTCCCAACCGTTGGAAATGAAAGAGCGGCTCCACGGGTTTGGATAGGCTTTGTTTGAGCCAATGTTCCCAGGCCTGGGCCTCAAAGGCCCTGGATTGCACCTCGTCCAGCAAGGTGAATTGGGGGTCGACCCCCGCTTCCACCGGATATTCACGCAGCAACCCCGCGCAGAAGGAATGGATGGTCGAGATGGGGGCGCATTCCATATCCTCAAGTGCCTTGCTGAGCAAGGCCGCTCGGGAGCCTTGCTCACCCTGAGCGAGCGAAGCAAGTCGAACGGGTTGGAGTTCTTCTTCCAATTTAAACCGAAGGCGCTCGGCCAGTTCGGCGGCGGCCTTTTCGGTGAAGGTAATGGCCGCGATGCGGCTGAGCCGCGCTTTTTTTTCGATGAGAAGCGCGATCAGCCGGGAAACCAGGAGCGTGGTCTTGCCCGTGCCCGCCCCCGCGTCCACCGCGAAGAGGGTTTCGTGGTCGTGGGTGACCCGTTCCCGGATGGATTGGTCGGAGATCAAAAAAATCTCGAATAAAATTTTAGAGGCACCATTGATGTTTCCATCATTGTCATTAATTCAACCCAGCCATCATAGTTTGATATTCAGGAGACTTAAGGATTGTGTTGAATTGGTTGTCTTGTTTTATTAGCTTTTCATACTTCGGATTGTGTTCGAACAGAATTTTTAGTTGCTCAATAGAATTACTTTTTTCTCCATTGGCCCAATAAACTATGGCTAAATTATAATAACTCATTAATTCATTCGGGTTTATCTTCAAAGAAGTTTGTAAAGCGTCGATAGCTTGGATTATTTTTTTGTCGCGGTAATAGGAATAGCCCATTAATCCATAGGCTTCCGAATTTTGCGGATCAGCCTGGATGGCTTTTTGATATTCCCCAATGGCTTTTTCATAATCGTGATTTCGATAATCGCTTTTCGCGCTTTCAATCAAAGAAATTGCATCTTGCGAATCATTCACACTTCCGGGCTCGGCCCATCCATAAAACCAATTCATCGATCGTTTATCAGTGATCGTGTAATCTTTGTTGGAAATAATGTCATAAAGATGAATTTGTCGGATCGCACAATACTCGCCTCCGGAGCCATCGATCCATAAACACCATTTTCCATTCGGGCTGATAGTCATATATGTTCCTACTCCAATCACGGTCATCGTTTTCGAAGCTGGATTTAATTGATAAAATACACAATCCCGACCAGTACTATCTCCTTCCACAACTTGAAAATAAAAATAATCCATTTTTGGATTCCAACCAATTGGCATCCACCCCCAAGCACCACGATCCGGATCGATGCCCGGTATTTTAATATTCAAATTTTGACTTTGTGTTAGTCCTTCGAGGTGAAGAATATCCTTGCCCCAATCCTCGTCACCGGGTATTTGAACTTTCCATTTTTTATCAGGAGAATCCGGATTGGCTCCCGTTTCAGCTTTCCATGACAATCTCCAATCCTCATAACTCACAGATGGTTTCTTTTCCGTGTTTATGTTTCCATTAGAATCGACTCGGTAAAATTCAAAATCACTTTTTCCTTTCTTTTTGTAAATCCTGCGCCAAATGTAAAAAGAAGGGATTAAGGTTTTATCCTTTACGAAATAGCTTTTTTGCGTTTCTTGATTTTGGAAATTAATCACGGTCGGCGCAGGGGTATTAGAAATATCTTGGGCAAATACCACCGATGGGAAAAAAGTAAAAACCATGGAAATAATCCCGCCAGAAATCAGAAGCCCTTTCTTTAAAAAAATCATGTCATTTCTCCGTCGCGAATATATTAAATTTTTTATTCATAAAAGCTTCTCCAGCTTGAAATACTCCTCGACCTTTGAATCTTCCCTTTTCCGTTCTCCCCGCTTCTCGGCTCCGGGACCGCAAAGCGTGCGGTAATCACAGCGCTCACAGGCCTTGGCGGCCGCTGGGAACAAACCCTGCTCCACCGCCTCGGCTGCGGTCGTCAAAAGCGCTTTCAAGGGTTCCTCGACTCTGGCCGGGTCTTTGGCGTCGAAGGTCGTCTCCCCATAGCCGCCCTTGGCGGTCAGGAACTCATAAACCGCCTCTTCGGGGGCTTTGCCGGGATAAAGCGTGCGGCAGGCCCAGAGGTAAAGGGGCATTTGGATCTTCGTGCCTTCCTTCACGCTGTCGTTCTTGAAGCCCTCCTTGGTTCCCGACTTATAGTCCACCACTCGAAGGCGCCTGCCGTCGCTATGAAGGTCCACCCGGTCCATGAAGCCCTCCAAACGGAAGGTGCCCACGCGGGTGGTGAAGGACACCTCGGGTTGGCCTTCCCGGCCGAAAGCCTTCTCAAAATCCACCGGGGTCCATTCCTTCTCTTTCAAGACCTTCTTCAGTTCCCGCTCCAGATCCTTGCGCACGATGAAGCGGCTCCATTGCCAGAGCGCGGGGGACCCGGGGACGCCTTCCTTCTCAAGCCTCGTGAAGGCCTTTTGGGTTTCTTCCTCAAGGGCCATCAAGGCCTTTTCCCCGTCGCGGGTCTTGAGCCAGCCTTCTTCAACGCCCCGGCCCAGGGTTTCTTCGAGGACGTTGTGCATCAAATTGCCCTTTTCGGCCGGGTCGAGCTGGAAGACCCTCTCGGGCTCCGGATGCACCTTCAGCCCCAGCACATAGCGGTAGAAATAGCGCAGGGGGCAGGCCGCGTAAGTTTCCAAACGGGAGGCCGAAAGCGTTTTGTCCTTGAGCGAATAATCCTGCCGCAGTTTTTGAACCGGCTCGGCGCCCTCAAAAACGCCGTCATAGGCAGTGAACTTTCGGCTTCCCTGGCGTTCCTTGAGGAGCTTCCTGGCTTCCTCAAAGAAGGGTTTTTCGCCCGCGTAGGCCTGGGCGGGCAGGGGATTTCCCCGGCGGGCCTCCTCAAAGCGGCTGAGGATTTCTTCCAAGTCGTCCACCTTTTCTTCCCCATCGGTCCTGACCCAATCCGACACCGCGACTTTTTTAACGAAGGGGACCTCGTCCCATCGGGTGAGGCGCTTGCCCGTGACGGCCCGGATCGTCTCATGCAGGTAACTGGAGGGGATGCGGGGCGCGCCGGTGCCCGGATGCAGGTGGGACGCGGTCAGGATGAGGCATTGTTTGGCGCTTCGCGCCGCCAAGAGGAACAAGAGCTTTTCTTCCAGGCGCCCCTCGGCCTTTTCGGGAATTTTGGCCTCGCCGGGGTAACGGCCATTGAGGATCCGCCGTTCCTCATCCAAGAGCAAGGGATCGGGCCGGGGCAGGCGGGGAAAGCCCTGCTCGACCAGCCCGGGCAAGACCACCACGTCAAAGGGCACGCCCCGCGCCTGCATGAGGTCCGTCACCTCCACCCCGCCCGCCTCGGGGGCGTCCCAGGGGATCTTGACTTCTTCCATCAGGTCGGACAAAAGGGCCCCCAGGTCCTCGCCCGCGACTTGGGAAAGGTCCTTCGCGAGGATTTCCACGCCCCGCCGAAGGGTGGTCAGTTCGGTCTTGGCTTTGGAAGGCAGGAAAACTTTTTCGGCCAGGTCAAAAAGGGTCTGGGCCTTCTGGGACCAAGCCTTGGCCTTCTCAAAGCGCTTGGCCTGGTCGAAAAGTTCCTTGAGGACCTGGGTGCGCAAAAGCGAAAGCGACCGCTCGTCCGGGTCCCCCTCTTCCTCGTCCCGCGCGGCCTCGGCTTTGAGCTTTTGGTAGGCTTGCAGCCGGTCCAACCAGCTTTCTTTGCCTTCCACCACCGCGGCTTCCTTGGAAACCTGGTCCCAAAGATGCGGGTTCCAATCCTCCTCGCCCAAGCCGAACCCTTCGGGGGAAAGGTTGGGGCCGGCCAGGAAATCCATCAGGGTTTCCCGGGGAAAATCCCTTTGGAAGCAATCGAGCAAGAGCAGGAGCGATTTGGCCTCGGGGGTTTCCATGAGGAAGACCGCGGGTTTTTTGGCCAAGGGAAGGCCTTGCCCCTCGAAAGCGGGGACGATCATGCGCCGGTAGCTTTCCAATTGGCGAAAGAGCAGGGCGCATCGGGGAAAAGTCGTTTCGCGCCTTTTCGCTTCCTCGGTCAGGGCCCGCGCGGCTTCCCGGGTTTCCCGGGGCTCGCCCGGGCAAAGCAGGATCTTCACGTCCGAATCCGCGAAGGCGGGCGGGGCCCCCTCGGGCGGCGCGGGATTTTCCTCGAGGAACAAATGTTGCTGGAGCCTTCCCAAGGGCCCGCTCCCGGCGCCGGCGTAGCTTGCTTCTTGTTCCACTTTTCCCAGGGCCTTGGCCCAGGCCACAAAGGGTTTGGCATACTCAAAAGCCGGATGGTCTTCATAAGGGATGAACCAATGGGAAGCCGGGGCGGCGCAAAGATGCCGAAGCACTTTTTGCTGCAGGACGGAAGCGTCGTAAAAACCGTAGGTCCAAATCGAGCCCGCGGGGGAAGGCAGGGCAAGGGCGTCGGTATAAAGGTCTTCCAGGTCCTTCCAGCCTTTTTCCTTTTTCCAGGCCTCGTTTCGCTCCAGCACCCCGGCGAAGGACCCCAGTTTTTCCGAGAGCCGGCGCCGGGACTTGTCTTTGGCGATGGCCTTGGCCGAGTCCGCCAAGGTCCCCGGCGTAAAACCCCCTTGGCGCAGTTCCGAGAGGGTGGCCCGGAGGGTTTTGTAAAAACCGGGGGTTGGCTCAACGGCCCGGAAAGGATTGGCTTTAGGGACGGCCCCGGAGCGGGCATTTTCCTTGAGCGCCCAGGGCACGAGGGACTCGGGCAAAAGCCGGGAGTTTTCCTTGAGCCATTTTTCCTCGGTGAATTCGGCGAGGTATTGGTGCAAGGTCAGGACCCGCAGGTTGAAGAGCGACCCATTGAGGCGGGCGAGGGTTTCGCCCAGGTGGCGCACCAAGGCGCGGTTGGGCACCAGCACCACCAGGGGATCGTGGGGTTTCCCCAAGCGGAATTTTTCCACCGCCGCGGCCAAGGCTTGTTCCAGGAAAGGCTGGTAGGGGCCGAGATAAAGGGAAAAACTCATGGGGAATCCTTGGAATATCGCACTAAAAGCCTGAAAATGAAAAAGACCCTGGGAGCGCCTTTTACTGGAGCGGGTTCATTATATATAATCCCCCTCCCAAAGCCTTTCGGGATTTAGGATCGCTGGAAAAGGAAGCTGGACATGCCCCGTGAAATTTTAATCGCCGACGCCGCCGGCTTTTGTTTCGGCGTCAAGCGCGCCATTGAGAAGGCCGAAACCATGGACAAGGCCTTCATTTTCGGCTCCCTCATCCACAACCCGCAGGAAGTGGCCCGGCTGGCTTCCCTCAACAAGAAGATCGTCCATTCGCTCGACGAGGTGCAGGACAACCGGGTGGTCATCACCGCCCACGGCCTAGACATCAACGTGATCGGCACCATGAGGGAAAAGGGCCTGGAGATCGTGGACACCACCTGCCCCCTGGTGACCAAGATCTATAAAGAGGGCGAGAAGCTGCAGGGCCAGGGGCTTCGCATCGTCATCATCGGCGACCCCAAGCACGTGGAAGTCAAGGGAATCGCCAGCCGCATGAAGGACGCCATCATCGTCTACCACGAAGAGGACATCGAGCAGGTACCCACCGACGCCAAGATCGGCGTGGTATGCCAAAGCACGCTCTTGATGGAAAAGTTCGACAAGTTCGTGACGCTTTTAAAGGCCCGCTGCGCCGAGGTCACCGTCTCCAACACCATCTGCAAGCCCACCAAGGACCGCCAAACCGCCGCGGCCGCGCTTTCCAAAAATGTCGACATCATGGTGGTCATCGGGGGGCGTAACTCGTCCAACACCCATAAATTGGCCGATACCTGCAAGATGAACCTGCCGAAGGATACCTATCACGTGGAGACGGCCCAAGAACTCGAGTCCAAATGGTTCGAGGGGAAGCAAAGGGTGGGCATCACCGCGGGGGCCTCGACGCCCGACTATTTGATCGAGGAAGTCATCGCCCGCATCCGCACCTACGACGAGCCGGTCCTAGCTTAAAATTTCCCGTTTTTAAATCAAAGCCCCACGGCGCGCATCCAGGCGTCCAGCACCTTGGCGTTGCCCAGGCTGTCGTTCCAAGGCATGAAGGGCGATTCCATCGCGCCCTTGCGCAAAGCCGAGCCCACGGCGTCCACTTCCAGGGAATAAAGGCTCTGGCCCGAGCGTAAGGTGATTTCCAAAGGCTTTCGGCCATCCCTCAAAACCCGGATCTTAGCGCCCTTGGGATCGAAGCGATCCGCGTGCCAGGGCGAGGGGACTTGGATGGAACCCTTGGTGCCGTAAAGGGTCACTCCCACGGGGCGGCGCACCCGATTGGCGCAAGAAAGTTCCGCCAGAATGCCGCCGGGAAACTTGAGCGAGCCCAAGGCGAACTCATCCACCCGGCTCTGGGCGCCCACCAACCCCACGCCCTTCACTTCCAAAGGTTCCACGAAAGGCAAACCCTTCGCCGCCCCGGCCAGGAGCCTGGCCATGGAAACCGGGTAGCAACCCACGTCCCAAATGGCGCCGCCGCCCAGGGCCCGGTTGAAGAGCCGGCCCTTCAAATCCAGCGGCCGCTCAAAACAAAAAGAAGCCTGGATAAGCTTGAGTTCCCCCACGGCCTTCTTTTTCACCAATTCCACCAGTTTGGCCGTCTGGGGATGGCAGCGGTACATGAAGGCTTCCATGAAAAAGACCTTATGGTGTTTGGCGGCTTGGATGACCCGCCGGGCCGCGGGGTAATGCAGGGTCAGGGGTTTTTCGCAAAGGATATGCTTGCCCGCCCGGGCCGCCGCCTGCGCCCATTCGGCGTGGAAACTATGGGGGGTGGCGATATAAACCACGTCCACGAAGGGGTCCCGAAGCAGTTCCCGGTAGCTGCCATAAGCCATGGGGATCTTATGCTTTCGGGCGAAACGTTCGGCTTGGGCCGGTTGGCGGCTGGCCACCGCGCCCAGGATGCCGGTTTTGGACTCCAAGACCGCCTTGGCGAAAAGCTCGGCAATATGGCCGGTGGAGAGAATGCCCCAATTGATTTTGCGGTTCATCAAGATCCTTTTCATTCCCGGGTATCCCGGGAGCGGCTCATTGTACCAGCGCCCAGCGAAGGCGCAAGGAATGGTCTTTAAGCGGACCCCCGCCCAACGCCTTGAAGTAACACTTGAACCCCGTCCGTTTTTTGCCAAGCCAGGGAAAACGACATTCCCACTTTTTGACGCTTTCAAGTGCAAGAGCGGCTCGGGCCCGGCCTATCCTAAAGGCAAGAGAAGTCCCGTCCCAACCGCTTGAAATACGGTTGCATTCCCAAATCCCCCAAGGAGAGGCCATGCAACAAGTTCAAGTTTCCGCCATTCCCCCGCTTCAACAATCCTTTTTAGTTCAGCTCGCCCGGGATTTCCGCTCGGCGCTCAGCTACCTTTCGTTTTATTCCAGCGACAGCCCCTTTGTGGCCGGCGCCATCCGCAAGCTTCATAAAGACCTCCAGCGGCTCCTCAACACCGTCAACCCGCTGGTGCTTTACCAGAAGGATGGCGCCCTTTTCGTGAATGGTTCGCCCCTGGGCGACACCGGCGATCTTTTGAAAATTTTCCAAGAAAAAAATTGGGCCGGGCTTTTGGTCGAGAACGGCTTGGCCTACAACGAATGGGTTTCCTGGCTACGCCAGATGGCCTTCCCCTTCGAGGAAAACCAAACGCCCAGCGTGCCTTGGGAACACCTGCGGCAAGTGGAAGCGGCGGATTTCGTTTTAGAGGCCGTGGAAGCTGTCGAACCCACGCCCGTTCCGGAAGTCGCGCCCTTGGCCGAGGTGGAAGTTCCCCCCATCGCGTTGCCCGAGCCCGTGACGCTGGAAGCCCAAATCGAAGTCGAGGAGACCTTCTCCCCCGAGTCGCTCCAGCCCAACTTGTCCGCGGTCCAAATGGAGGAAGCGGAAGCGACCGCCGCCCTCCCGGCCCCGACGCAAACCCCGGCCCCGGGCGCCTCCGAATCCCTGAGCGCCGCGCTGTTAGCCTCGGTGGCCGAGGCCTGGCATTTTTCCAGGCTGCTGAAGAAAACCCCCGGGGCCACCGAGGACAAACCCGCGACGGACAAAGCCTATTCCCAATTCTTCAACCACCTGCTGGACCGGCTGGAAACCGCCGCGCCGGACTTGAAGGGGATCGTCCAGTGGTTCCGTACCTCCCAGGGGGAAGTGGTCGATAACGACGCCGTTTTAGCCATGATGCCCTTGATGGAAATCGCCGTGCGCCACCAATGGACCGTGGTGCTCTTTGATCCCGCCACCGAAGGATTGGTGAACGACTGCTTGGGGCTTTGGAGCGCCCAGGGCAAGGGCGACCTAGTGGAAAAAACCGTCACGGCTTTGGCCGAGGGCCTCAACCGCACCGAGTCCGAGCGCCGGGTGGCCCTCACCCACTTGATGGACGCCCGCCCCTGGGTGGCCAATCCCTCGCTTCTGGGGAAAGTCTTGGAGCAGCTTTGCCAGCTTTTGGGCGCGGAGAAAAACCCCGGCTTGTACCAGAGCGCCCTGCTTTCGGCCTGGGACCTGGTGGAACCGGCCCTTCAAACCCACAACGAGAGCTCGGCCTTGAGCCTTTTCTCGACCCTGCATTTCCACGCGGACGACGACGAGCCCTCGGCGGCTTTCCCCGAAAGGGCCTCCATCGCCCGCCATTGGCTTTTCGAGCGTTCCAATCCCGAACTGATCCGCCAAATGACCCTTTGCGCCCACCAGGCGGGACGGTTGGACCATTTCCCCTTGTTGGGCGAAATGGCGGCGCCGCTTCTTTTGGAAGACTACCAAAAGGCCAATCCCGAGGAAAAAGGCATGTGGCTGGGGCTCTTCGCCGAAATGGGCGATCCCTTGCGGTCGGTTTTGGCCCGGCGGGTGGCCGAGGTGGAAAGACTGGAGGACCTCAAGCCGCTGATGCCCGTGATCCGCAACGCCGGCATGGACGCCGCCCTGGCCTTCCAACTGACGCCCTGGCTTTCCAAAGGCGACCGGGAACTGAAACTCAACCTCATCGGCCTGATCGAACAAATCGGAAGTCCGGAGGGCGGGCCGGCTTTAAGGCTGGCCCTGTTCGATGACTCGGAAGAAATCGCGGTGGAAGCGGCCAAGGTGCTGGGCAAGATCGGTTTTACCCAGGCCGCGCCGGTCTTGATCAAGGCCTTGAAGCTGCGCCAAAGCCGGGGACCGGACCACGAGCGTTTTTCCATCGAGGTTTGCCGGACCTTGGGGAAATTCGGCCAGGCCGAGTACCTTCCCTTCTTGGAGGAGATGGCCAAGAAAAAATCCCTCTTCCGGGGCGCCAACGAGCCCTTGCCCGTGAGGTTGGCGGCCTTGGAGGCCATGGGGGAAATCAACCAACCGGCGGTCTGGGAATTTTTCGAGCAGTTGGCCTCGGAGAAAAACCCCGAACTACAGGAAGCCTTGGACAAGATCATCCACGCCAAAGCCCAAGCCTCTTAAAACCGGCGGGGATCCTCGCCGAGCCGCCTCAAAAGCCCTTGGACCTTTTGGTCCGAGGGCTTTTTTATGCCCGCTTCTCAAGCACCATGGGCATGCCGTACTTGGGACGAATGGTGACATTGGCTTGGATCGTCACCGGATGGCCTTCCACCATGCGCAATTTCCATTTCTGGGCGATGGTGGCCAGGATCAGCGCCCCTTCCATGAGGGCGTAAGGCTCGCCGATGCATTGGCGGGGCCCGCCGCCAAAGGGGAAATAAGCGAAACGCGGCCGGGAATCCTTGGCCTTGCCTTCCCAACGCTCGGGATCGAACTTCTCGGGGTCAGGATAATATTCGGGGAGCCGGTGGATCGTGTAGGGGCACATGAAGAGGATGGAGTTGGCGGGGATGGTGTAGCCCCCGACTTGGCATTCTTCCAAGGGTTCCCGGGCGATCATCCAAGCCGCCGGATAAAGCCGCATGGCTTCCGTGAGGATCTTTTGGGTATAAGGCAGCCGGGCCAGGTCCTCCATGGCGGGGACCTTGCCGTTCAGCCCGTCGAGTTCGGCGTGGAACTTGGCCTCGATGTCCGGATGCTGGGACAAAAGGTACCAGGTCCAGGTCAGGGTGTTGGTGATCGTCTCGTAACCGGCCAGGAAGATGGTCATGGCTTCGTCCCGCACCTGCAGGTCCGTCATGCCCCCTTGGTCCCCCTCGGTGTCCCGGGCCAGGATCAGCATGGACAAGAGGTCCCCCCGGTCCGCGCCCGAGGTACGGCGCTCGGCGATCATGCGGTAAATGGTGTCATTGAGCCGCTGGCGGGCCTTGTTGAAGCGGAAATTATGGGGCAGGGGCAGTTTGTCCAACAGCTGCATGCCGGGGAAAACCGCGATGTGGAACCGCTCGCGCATGGTGTCCACCGCCTCGGCGATCTCGTGGGCCTCACCTTCTACGTCCGCGTTGAGCAGCGTCTTGCCCACGATGGCCATGGTGATCCGGGCGGTCTCGGGTTCGATGTCGATCGTCTCGCCTTCTTTCCATCGTTCCCGGGCTTGATAGGCGTAGTCCGACATGACGGCGCCGTAGGCGGCGATGCGCTGGCGGTGGAAGGCCGGCTGGGACAGGCGGCGTTGGCGCAGGTGCAGGGGATCCTCGCTGGTGATGAGGCCGTCCCCCAGGATCTGCTTGAGGCGGATGAGCCCGCTGCCCTTGGTGAAGTTTTGGTGCTGGGTGGCCAGGACTTCCTGGACCAAATCCGGATGGTTCAAAATATAGGTGGGGCGGCCGCCCATGGGGAAATAAATGATTTTCCGGTTCCCTTGGGATTGCCGGGAAATGAAGCCGATGGGATCCTTGGCCAGGGCCAAAAGGTGCTGGAGCGGATAGGAGGTCTTGGGCCCCTCCGGATAGGTGATCGTGGCCATGCCGCCTCCTCCTTAATTTTCCGCCAGGAGCCGTTCCCAGAGGTTTTCATTCAGCAAAATCCGGTGCAGGAAATCCTGCTCGGTCTGGACCAACCCGTTGGAAAGCGGGTTCACCGGGATGCGCAAGGTGAAGATGGTGCCCTTGCCGGGTTCGCTGGAAGCCTCGATCTTACCCCCATGGTGGTACACGATGAAAAAGCAGGTCATGAGGTGCAGGCCGAAATCCTGGGGATTCTGGCTGCGCACGAAAAAGGGATCAAAGACCGATTGCAGGGTCTCGGGCGAGAGGCCGGGCCCGTTGTCGGAGAGCTTGACCTCGATTTCCGCCGGGCCCTGGGAAGGGCCCAGCACCTGGGCCGAGATCTCGACCTGGCCCCCCTCGGGCAAGGACGCGGCCTCATCCTGGAGCAGGAGCTCAAACAGTCGGTGGAACTTGGCGCCATCCACCTTCAGGGCGGGAAGCGCCGCCGGCACCTTGTTCTCCACCTTGATTTTCTTGGCCGTCAAGGCGCTTTGCGACTTGGCCAGGGCCTGGTCCACCACTTCTTGGAGCTTCACCTCGTCGGGAAAATCATACTTGGGTTTCTCGGAGGCTTCCCAAAGGTCGCTCAAAAGAAAAGCCACCTTGTCCATCTGGGTTTGGACCTTCTTGTAATAGTCCTTCCAGAAGTCGGGATTGCGCAGCTGTTCCAGGTCGATGTTCTCCTCTTTGAGCTTCTTGGGCGCCAAATCCAGGAAGGTCTTGACCGCCACCATGGAATTGCGGATATGGTGGCTGAGGCCGGTGGCCAAGATCCCCAAGCTCAAAATGCGGTCGGTCATCATGGTGTTGTGCAGCACCGACATCTTTTCCCGCAGCAGCTGGTCGCGCTCGCTTTGCACGATGAAAAACTCGATTCCGCGCCGAAGGGTGTTCTCCAATTGGGGAATGTCCCAGGGCTTGGTGACGTATTTATAGATGGCCCCCGTGTTGACGGATTCGATGGCCGTTTCCAGGTCCGAATAAGCCGTGACCAGGATCCGGAGGATCCGGGGGTTGATCTGGCGGACCTTCTCCAGAAACTGGATCCCCTTTTCCCCGGGCATGCGCTGGTCGGTCATGAGCACCGCGGTTTTATCTAGGTTTTCCCGCAAGAGCCTCAGGCCCTCCTCGGCGCTGGGCGCCGTCAGGATCGGGAACTTGTCCCCGAAGGTCTGCCGGAAATACTTGAGGGACTTCTCCTCGTCGTCCACGTAAAGAATGTAGTATTTTTTGTAGTCGTAAAAAGCGTCCATGAACTTCTCCTTGGCGTCAAAACGTTGGCTTGCTCAGGCCCGCGCGGGCAGATCAAGCGTAAACTCGGCTCCCTTTCCCAACTCACTCTTCACGGATAAACGGCCTTCCTGTTCCTGCAGGATCCTGAAACAAAGGCTCAACCCCAATCCCATGCCCTGGCCCACGTCCTTGGTGGTAAAGAAGGGGTCGAAAATCTTGTCCAAAATCTTGGGGTCGATGCCCGTGCCGTTGTCCCGCACCCGGATGAGGACCCTTTGCTTTTCTTCCCGAGCCTCGACCCAAATCCGGGGCCCTTCCCCCTCGGGGAATTTTTTGTCCTTCAGGGCGTCGCAGGCGTTTTGGATCAGGTTGATGAAAACCTGCACCATCTTATTGCGGTCCGCCTGCATGGTTTGGTCCGCCGGGATGTCCATTTCCAGCTTCACCGGATCCCTCAAATCGTGGCTCAAGAACCGCGCGGCGGTCTCCACCACCGCGCGCACCTCCACCAAGTCCTTGCCGCCGCCCATATGGGGATGGGTGAAGGTCCTCAGGTCCGTCACGATGCGCTTCACCCGCTGGATGCCGTCCTCGATGTCCGCCAAGACTTCGGCGTAGCCCGCGCGCTCCGCCTCGGGCAATTGATCTTTTTTTGTCCTTAGAACATACAGGGCCTGGGCCGCATAGTTAAGGGGATTATTGATTTCATGGATGAGGCCCGCCGACAAACGGCCCAGGGACGCCATCTTCTCGTTTTGCACCAACTGCCCCTCGGTTTCCTTCAGTTGCTCCAAGGTCGATTCCAGTGCATTTTTCTCCCGGGCCAAATCCCGTTGATAATGGTGGGATTCGACCAAATTCTTGACCCGAACGTGCAATTCGGTGCTGGAGAAGGGCTTGGACAAAAAGTCGCTGGCGCCGGTCTCCAGCGCCCGCATCTTGGTCTCGTCGTCCGCCCGGGCGGTGAGCAAAATAATCGGGATGGCCTGGGTGGAAACTTGGTTCTTGAGTTCCCGACAAACCTCAATGCCGTCCTTTTCGGGCATCATCATGTCGAGCAAGATGAGGTCGGGCAAAAATTGCCGGGCTTTTTCCAGAGCCTGCTGGCCGTCGGTGGCTTCCACCACCTCGTATTGTTTCTGGAGCTGGATCTTGAGGAAGCCCAGCATGTCCGGCTCGTCGTCGGCCACCAAAAGTTTGGGCTTGCGGCCCGGCGCGTAGGAGTCCGCGCGCATCGTATCCTGCAGGGCCGTGAGGGTGGGGAAAAGCTCCGCGCGGCGGTAAAGCTTGGAGAGCCACTCGTCGGGCTCGGGGGCGGGGGGCTCCTCGGCCCCGGCGGCATGGGACAAAGCCGCAACCGGGACCGAGGCTTCCTCATAGGGCAAAGTGACCGTCATGGTGGTGCCCTGGCCCAGTTGGCTTTCCACCGAAACCCGGCCGCCCTGGACCTCCGCGAGTTCCTTCACCAACGCCAACCCGATGCCCGTCCCCTGGTATTTACGGTTGGCCGAGGAATCGGCCTGCCAAAAGCGGTCAAAGATGAAGGGAAGATTCTGGGTCGAGATCCCCACGCCCGTGTCCTTCACCCTTAAGGCGATCGACGGCCCTTCCCGCCAAGCGCTCACCTCCACCTTCCCGCCCGAGGGCGTGAACTTGATGGCGTTGAAGGCGAGGTTCAGCACCATTTTCTCCAGTTTGTCCCGGTCCAAAAGCACCGTGGCCAAGTCCCGGGTGACGAGCGAAAGCTTCACCCGCTTGTCCTGGGCGGCGGGGGTCACGGATTGGACCAACCCCTTGAGGAAGGATTCCATTTCCACGGGCTCTTTTTTGATCTCCATCCTCCCCGATTCCATCTTCACCAAGTCGAGCAAGTCGTTGATGAGCTTGAGCAGCCTCATGGAATTGCCCTGCATCATCTTGAGGGTGGACTTGGTTTCCTCATCCATCCAGGCGGCCTTATTTTGCTGGAGGCTTTCCAGGGGGCCGATGAGAAGCGTCAGCGGCGTGCGCAGTTCGTGGCTGATATTGGCGAAAAACCGGCTCTTCATCTGGTCCAGCTCCACCAGCTTGCGGTTGGATTCCTCGAGCTTTTGCTTGTTCTGGTTGAGCTCAAACCGCAGGGCGAATTCCCGCAGGCGCAGCTGCTCGTTGAAATAACCCATCAAAATGACCAGCAGATCCACCAACACCAGGAAATAAAAATTGTTGTAGCCGATGCCGTGCGCGATGTCCGCCGGGCCGTGCAGGCGGCAGGCCAGGTAATAAGTCCCGATGCTGAGGATCCCCGTGGTGAGGTTTTCCAGGAAGGTCCAGGACCAAACCAACCCCACGGCCAAAATGGTCATCAGGATGCCGGCGTAATAGGGCGAGGCGATGCCTTCGGTCGAGTAAATCATCCAGGAAATGCAACCCACGGGAAGCAGGGGCAGGATGACGCCAAAGAGCCTCAGGTGTTTCTTCGCGAAGGGCAGGTAAAGCAGCCCCAGGGTCACGAGGCCCAAGAAGCCGCAAATCAGGCGCACTTTGAGGAAATAAGGCACCATGGCGGGATAAACCTGCTGATCCAGGGACGTGCCGCCCGGCATGCCGAAAATGACGAAATAACAGCCGATACGGATGTTGGACAGGCGCACTTGCGCGTCCTCCGCTTGGAAGGCGGCCAACATCTCGGGCCCTTTTAAGATCGGTTCGGTCTTTCGCATCCGGCTTATCCTCGCGGCTTCAAAATCACTCGGGCTTGCGCACTTCCAGGAAAATATTGACGCCCGTCGCGTCCGCGCTGACTCGGCAGTTTTCCGCCGGGGCCGCGTCGGGTTTCAACGCCAGGAACCCGGCCTGGTCACGGTAGACCAAATGCCATTCCAGGAAACATTCCATCACGGATTGGATGGGGTTGGAGGCGTCCACGTTGGTGGCCACGAGCAGCCCGCCGGGGGCCAGGTGGGAATAAAAATAATCGAGGAGTTTCTTGCAGATGCGGTCCGACAGGTAATCAAAAAGACCGGCGCAATAGAGGAAGTCGTAATAGGGCCCCTGGGTGCCCGAGGCGCTTTCCTTGGCGGCGTCCTTGAGCACCTGGTTCACCGAGCGCTTGACCATTTGGATGTCGGGGTTGACGCGCTGTTTCATCTTCAGGTCGTTCAAGACCCGGGTGGTGTATTCCAGGGTTTCGTCGTTGAAATCCATCAAGGTCAGGCTGGCCTTCTCGCACAGGTCGTCCTGGGTCAAAAAACGCTGCACTTCCCAGGCCGGCCCACAGCCCAGGTTGAAGATCTTGGCCTGCTTGCCCTGGCGCACCATTCGAAGCGTTTCTTCGCGCAACCGTTCCACCAGGTAAAGGATGCGGTTACGGTGGGCCTCGCAAGGCGCCTGCATGAGGAATTGGTAATTGAGCACCTTGGCGAAAAGGGAAGCCCCCTCGAAGGGGTCCCGGATCATCATGTTGACCATCTCATAGTCCCCCGCGTAGCCCAGGGGCTTATGGAAAACCCGGTAGACGAAGGGGGAACAAAGCACCAGGGGGTGGATCTGGCGGCGGCCATAGGCCCGGTGGATCATTTGAAGGTCTTCGGGCACTTGGCGGGACATTTGCTCGAACTTCTTGAAAACCGCCCCGATGGTCGGGGAAACCGGTTCTTGGAGTTCCTTGATGACTTCCTGTTCCATCTGCAATTTGTCCCGGGAGGGTTGGGACCGAATGCCCAATTCCACCTGGTCCATCCATCCCCTCAAGTCCGTGAGGAAGGTCTGCATGTCCGAGATAATGACCTTGTACTCGTTGGTCACCTGGTGGATCTTGTCCCATTCCCGGAGGAACTCGCCGAACTCGTTGCGGATCATGCCCGGGGTGAACATGGACGAGAAGATGTCCACGTCCACCCAGCCGTCTTCCAGGGAAGCCTCACAAATGAGGATCGTGCCCGTGTTCACCAAATTGGAGACCACGGCCCGGCCCGAGTAGGCCATCTTGTCATTCATGAAAATTTTGAAATCGATGAGCACTTCGGACAACTGGAGGATGCTATAGGGGTTGTAAACCTCAAAGACCACTAGGTAGCGGGTGAGCCGAAGGGATGTCGCCCGGATTTCGGCGCCTTGGCTATTGCGGCAAACGATGAAGGTATCTTTTCCGAAAACAACCGCCAAAGGGTTCTCCGTTTAATAATAAAGATAAGTCTGGAACCGTAACTTGCCGCGAAAATCGGTTTAACGTTTATACCCCAATCCAAGTGGGGTTCATCCGATGTCCGCTTTAGTTGTTTTTCTGTCTAAGGCCCGATGGATTGTTAAGGGTTTAAAAAGCCGCTCAATCGAGGGAATCATAACTTGAATCGCTTTTAAATTACAAAGGAAGGTTCATGTGGGTCATTTTTACCCACTTTTTGTTTTTAGTTTCTTTTCCGTCTAAAAACCCAAAAACAAAAGCGAATTAAAAGTTTTTTTAGCTCTTTTCCTGTCCCCGGTTTAGAAAAGAGGGAGTTGGTCCAACGAGGGAGAGGACTTTGCTTTCTTTCGCCCCTTGGGGGAAAACGAAGCCCCAAAAGAACCGCCGAGGCCCGCCGAAGGGGCTTGGGGCTCGGGGGTAAGCGGCGTGGGCGGAAGGGCCGGCGTCAGGTCCTCGATTTTTTTACCTTTGCTTTCCAAATAGCTTTTCCCGCCCGCGCAGAGGGAAAGGTACTCACACCATTCGCATAAGCGGCTGGGCTTGACGGGAAATTCGCGGGCCTTCTCGATCTGCTGGATTTTGGAAACGTATTTTTTCTTCAACCATTCGGTTTCCTTGGCGTTGCGCTCGCTGACCACCAAGTCCTTGTCAAAAGCCACGAAATGCCAAGCGAGCTTCACTTTGGCCCCGGGGCCCACCTTGGGATTCTGGGAAAGCCCGATCTGGTAAAGCGCCAATTGGTCCTCGAATTTGGCGTCTTCCTCGGTCATTTTCCGCGAGCTGGTTTTATAGTCATGGATCCAATAAGTTCCGGTGTCGTCCCGGCCGAGGCGGTCAATGAATCCCTGCATTTGGTAGCGGCCTTCCTCGTCCAAATTGAAGAGCACCTTCATCTCGATTCCCTGGGTCCGGTCTTGGTCGAAGGGTTGGTATTTGTGGTAATAATTTTCCAGGTAAAGCTGGCCTTTTTCGTAATAATCCTCGACGGCCTGGCCCTCGCGCACCACCCGAAGCGTCGAGGCAAAACCCCTTTCCCGCTGCTTTTGAAGGGCTTCCTGCCATTTGCGGTTCCAATGGGCCCGGTAATAGTCCAGCAACTCATTGACCGTCGGGACCCTTTGGGGAAGCAGGCCATAAAGATATTCCATGCATTCATGGAACCGGGACCCCAGAAAAAGTTCGATGCCTTCGGCCACGGGTGACGGGGTTTTGTGGATGTAACGGAACTGGAATTGGGCGGGACAGGTGAAGTAAGTGTTCACGCGGGAATAGGAATAAATCGTCATGGGCGGATTATAGCCAGCCCTCCCTCAAATGTCGAACCCCGCCCCACGGCCGAAAGCATCCGGCTTTGTTTTGTCCCTCGCTTTTGATAAAGTGGCCCATGGCCTCGCTTGACCCCGAAAAACTTCCCCATGATTTTCCCCGGCATTACCTGCCCCAGGGAGTGAGGCTCGGTTCCTGGGAAACCCTCCGCCCCCTTTTGGAGGAGCTGGAACACAGGCCCCTCTCGTCCACCGACGACCTTGAAAAGTGGTTGGCGGACCTCCAGGAATTGGAAGAAGCCCTGGATGAGGAAGGTTCGGTCCGTTATGTGCGCATGACTTGTCAAACCGACGACCCCGCCCTCGAGGGTCAATATCTCCAATTTCTCGAGGAAGTGGCCGAGCCCGCCAAACCCCGCTTTTTCGCCTTGATGAAAAAATACTGGGAGTGCCCCCACCGGACAGGCCTTTCGGCGGCTGATTTCCGCCTTTATAACCGCAGCGTGGAGAACCAGCTGGCGCTTTACCGCGAAGAGAATACCCCCCTTGAAACGAAGCTCGACAAGTTGTCCCAGCAATACCAAAAGCTCAGCGGTTCTTTGACGGTGGTTTACGAGGGCCAAGAAAAAACCCTGCAGCAAATGGGCCCATACCAGGAATCCACCGACCGGCGCCAAAGGGAAGAAACCTGGCGTTTGGTCGCCCAAAGGCGCCTGAAGGACAAGGACGCTTTCGAGGCCCTCTTTGATGAGATGCGGGGCCTGCGGGGGGAAATCGCGAAAAACGCCGGCTTCCCCAATTACCGCGACTACATGTTCCGCCGCAAGGAACGTTTCGACTACGGCCCGAAGGACTGCGAGGATTTCCACGAAAGCGCCGCCAAAGCCGTGAGGCCCCTGGTGCTCGAGATCCAAAAAAAACGCGCCCAAAAGATGGGCCTTCCGTCCTTAAGGCCCTGGGACCTGTCGGTGGACCCCCAAGGGCTGGCCCCTTTGAAACCCTTCGAGAGCACGGATCAATTGACGGCCGGTTGCCAAAAAATCTTGGGCCAAGTGGACCCCGAGTTCGGCGCCCATTTCCAAAAAATGAGGGACCTGGGCCTGCTGGACCTGGAGAGCCGCAAGGGAAAGGCGCCCGGCGGCTACAACACCACCTTGTCCGAGGCGCGGCTTCCCTTCATCTTCATGAATTCGGTGGGACTGGACGGCGATATGCGCACCTTGCTCCATGAAGGCGGCCACGCCCTGCACGCCTTCGCCTCCCGGACGATCCCCTTTTCCCCTTACCGCCACGCGCCCATGGAATTTTGCGAGGTGGCTTCCATGAGCATGGAACTCTTGGCCGACCCCTACTTGGAGGCCTTTTACCCTTCCCCGAAGGACGCGGCCCGCTCGGCCCGCAAGCACCTGGAGGACGTGATCACCCTGTTGCCCTGGATCGCCACCATTGACGCCTTCCAGCATTGGATCTATACCCACCCGGACCATACCCCCTCGCAAAGATCCGATCATTGGATCGCCCTCAGGGATCGTTTGGGCGGCGGCGAGGATTGGACCGGCCTGGAAGAGGCGCGACGGTCGCTTTGGCACCGCCAGCTGCACATCTTCGAGGTTCCTTTTTATTACATTGAGTACGGCATCGCCCAATTGGGGGCCCTGCAGGTCTGGAAAAACGTACGGGAAAAGGGGCGGGCGGGGGTGGAGGCCTATAAAAAAGGCCTGGCGGTGGGCGGCAGCCAAACCTTGCCGGAGATCTTCAAATCCGCCGGAATCCAATTCGATTTCAGCTTAAGGATGATCGAACCCCTGATGGAAGAGGTTCAAAAAGAACTTCAAAAGTTGGACAAGATTAGTTAAAAGCCAGCGTGGCCGAAACCCGGCCCGGGCCCAGGGAAACCGACGGATTCTTCGTTTCGTCCAGGGCCAAATTCCCCGCCACCACTCCCAGGGTCGCGCCCACTAAAACATCCGATAGGTAATGATGCTCGCCTTCCACCCGGGCCAAGCCCGTGAGGGCCGCCAAGGCGTAAGCCGGGATTCCCAGCTCGTCCCCGCCATAGCGGGCGATGACCGGGGCCACGCAAAAGGCCGTGATGGTATGCCCGGAGGGAAAGGACAAGTTGTTGCTGCCGTCGGGCCTTTCCCGGGGCAAGGCGTACTTGAGCCCCGTGACCAAGAGGGTGGCCATCAGCAAGGACTGGCTGGCGTCCCGGCCAAATTGGGCCAACCGGCGGTCACCCGAAAACCCGCCCCAGGCCCAACAGCCCAGGGAGCCAAAGCCTTCCACCCAGCCTTCCCCGTAAAAATTCCCGAAATTCCAAAGCCCGGGCGTCCCCAGGGACTGAAGCGGCGCAGGCCAGGGATTATGCGGGTCCAGGCAAAAACCATCGGCGGCGGCCAGGCTTCCCCCGCCCAAGAGGATCCAAGGATTGGGACCCTCGAGGGCATGGGGCAGGTCGCTTAATATTTTATCGGGGAAATGCGCGAGCGAAACGTCCGGGTCCGCGGAAACAAAGGGCTCGCCGGCGCTTAAGGGCCCGGCCAGCAGGCTTAAGGCCAAGGCGGCGGTCCAACCAAATTTTTTCGGAGAAAAACCCAAATTATTTTTTAAGGAGCTTCGGGGCGACCCTCAGGAAAACCAAGACGCCCACGAAAAGGCCCGCCAGGGCGAAAAGGGCGCTGAGTTTTCCCTCGCCCAATTGGGTGAAAACCGCTCCCGGGCAGATGCCCGCCAGGGCCCAACCCGCCCCGAAGACAAAAGACCCGATCAGGCGCTTGCGGTCCAAGGGAGGGTTGTCCCAGCCCTTCACTTGGGCGGCGAAAGCCTTGTGCTTGCGGCCCAAGATGAAAAGACCCAAGGCGATCACGATGACCGCCACGGCGATCACCCCGTAAAGCTGGGTGTCGGTGAAGAGGAACATGTTCAGGACGGTGTCAAAATCCGTGGCCCGGGACTTGGAAAGGAAATAACCGAACAAGGTCCCGAATAAAATCAGGGCCCAAGCCGGGACTTGGGGGGCGGCGGTTTTCTTGGCGGTCTTTTTTTTCGGGGCCATGTTAAAACACCTTATAAAGAATTTGGGCGGTGATGACGCCCGAGACCAGGAACCCCAGGGTGGCCAAGAGGGCCATCCAATTGCCGCGGGAAATTCCCATGAGGCTGAAACCGCTGGTGCATCCGCCGGCCCACCGGGCGCCGAACCCCACCAAAAGACCCCCGATAAAAAGCAGGACCGCCTTCAATACAAAACTGCCCAGTGACAGGCCGTCCATCCGGCCATAGAGCCAAGTCCAATTCCAATGACCCAAGTTCGCCAGGAAGCCACCCAAAGGCAGCCCCAAAAGAAACCAAAGTCCCCGCCAAGAAGGCGCTACCTTGGTCTTGGGCGCCGCATAGGCGCAGACGGCCTCCACGTTGCCGGAAACCCCCAACTTTTGGCCCGTAAACCAAGCGAAAGCCAAGGCCGTCAACCCCAACCCCAGTCCGCCGGCCCACCAAGCCCATGTCTGGCTGAAAAGTAACGCGTATAGGTGCACCTTGGCCTCCCGGATTGGAATGGGCTTATTCTATCTCAAGCCCCCCTGGGTTTCAAAAATTCCCGAAGCTTTTCCCCGTCAAACGCTCGTAGGCTTCCACGTATTTAGCCCGGGTCTTTTCCACCACTTCTTCGGGCAACACCGGTCCGGGAGGCGTCTTATCCCAACCTTTAAGCGTTTCCAGGTAATCCCGCACGAATTGCTTGTCGAAGCTCTTTTGGGACACGCCCTCCCGGTAATCCGCCTTGGGCCAAAAACGGGAGGAATCGGGCGTCAGGACTTCGTCGATCAGGATCAGGTCCCGCCCCAAGAGGCCGAACTCGAACTTGGTGTCGGCGATGATGATCCCCTTGGCGTCGCCCAGGTCCCGGCCCCGGCCATAAATGGCCAAACTCACGTCCTTGACTTTTTGGGCCAGGGCGGCGTCGCCCAGGATTTTTTTCATCTCGTCGAAAGAGATGTTGAGGTCGTGGCCTTCCTCGGCCTTGGTAGAGGGCGTGAAGATGGGCTCGGCGATCCTGGAGGACTCCACCAATCCCTGGGGCAAGCCGATGCCGCAAACCAGCCCGGTCTTTTGATATTCTTTCAGGCCCGAGCCGGTCAGATAACCGCGCACAATGCACTCCGCGGCCAAGGGTTTGGCTTTTTTCACGATCACCGACCGATATTGCAACTGGTCCTTGGCCTTTTGGAAGGGCTCGGGCAAGGTGGAAATGTCGGTGGATAAAAGATGGTTGGGGATGATGTCCTTCACTTGGTCGAACCAATAAAGGGAAATTTGGTTGAGGACCACGCCCTTGTCCGGGATGCCGTTGGGCAGGATCACGTCAAAGGCCGAGATGCGGTCCGTGGTGACGATGAGCAGCTTGTCGCCTAGGTCATAAATATCCCGCACTTTGCCGCGCTTGGGCGCGGGCACGCCGGGGATTTGGGTTTGAAGGACGACGGGATAAAGCGCCATGGTTCCTCTCCTGAAAAATTTAAATTCAAGGCGATGGACAATGATGAACAGGTTCAAAAAGCCTAAAGATAAGAAAAATTTAAAAGGTTCCTATCTTCATCGGCTTATGCCCGCGTCCATGGTCGCCAACCGCTTGTCTTGCGTTAAGCCTGCTTTTGTTCTAAAAGCCACTTCACGTAAATCGCCACGCCTTCTTCCACCGTCAAGAAAGGCTTGGCGTAGCCCGCCGCCCGCATTTTGTCCATGCGGGCTTCGGTGAAATACTGGTAGCCCGCGCGGAATTTCTCCGGCGTATCCACCCAATCGATTTTCTGCTCCAGCCCCAAGGCCGTGAAAAGCGCCTTCGAGACGTCCAAAAAAGTCCGGGCCCGGCCCGTGCCGCAATTATAAATGCCGGAGGCGGCGGTTCCCTCCAGGCAAAAAAGGCAGAGGGCGACGATGTCGTCCACGAAGATGAAGTCGCGTTTTTGCTCGCCGTCGGCCACGCCTTCTTTATGGGACTTGAAAAGGGTCTGCCGGCCGGTTTTCCGGATCTCGTGAAAGCCGTGGAAAATCGGGGAGGCCATCCGGCCCTTGTGGTTCTCGTCCATGCCGTAAACGTTGAAGAATTTCAACCCATACCAGCGGGGCGGCGCTTGGGTCTGGGCCAAGGCCCAAAGGTCGAATTCGTGCTTGCTGCGGCCATAGACGTTGAGCGGCCGGTATCGGGGGATATGGGCGTGATCGTCCGAATAACCTTCATCCCCCCGGCCATAGGTGGCCCCGCTGGAGGCATACACCAAGGGAATCCCCGCTTTGGCACACCAGGCCCAGAGGGCTTTGGTGTAGTCCGTGTTCATCTTCCACATATAGGCTTGGTCGTGGTTGCCGGTGTCCGTGCAAGCGCCCAAGTGGAGGACCGCCTCCACCTTCGTCAGTCGGGGAAGTTCGGCGATCAGCCGGTCACGGTCCAAAAAAGGCAGGGATTCCAGGCCCTTCACGCAACTGCGGGTTGAGGCATATTCGGCCTTATCCACCAAGAGAAGGTCTTTTTGACCCCGGGCCAAAAGCCGGTGGGCCACCCGGGCCCCGATAAAACCATAGGCTCCCGTGAGCAGGAGGGTCATGAACCGCCTTTCGCCAGTGAAGAGTCCGTCAAAGCGCGCTCATTATATAGGCCTCCCGGCGGGGATGGCTCTAAATTCGCCCGCAGGGTCCTGATGGAAAATCAGAGACCGACTGAAGTGTGGGGACGGCGGCCCAGCGCGAAGGGGCCCAACTCAACGGTCGGTTTTTCCCCCAAAATATCCTGCGCGATCAATTGCCCCGTGGCGGCGGACAGAAGCAATCCGTGGGTGAAGTGGCCGGCGGCGAGCCAAACGCCTTCCCAATCAGGCAGTTTTCCCAGGAAAGGCCAACCATCGGGCGAGCCGGGCCGAAGACCCGACCAACTGTCCTCGATCAAGGTGTCGCTTAAGGCCGGCAGGGCCTTCAGCGCGCCCCGCTTAAGCCGCTCCAACCCCCAAGAAGTGTTGGACTTGTCAAACCCCACTTCCTCCAAGGTGCTTCCCACGTAAAGCCGCCCGTCCAAGCGGGGAACCAAATAAGCCAAGGGAGAAAAGAGGATGTGCCTTAAAAACCCCGGGCGGGCTTGGAACAGGATCACCTGGCCCCGCACGGGCTTCACCGGGATGACACGCTTGAATTTCTCGCCCCATAAACCGCTCCAAGCCCCCGTGGCCAGGATGACCGCATCGGCCTCCAAGAGCCCCTTGTTGGTTTTTACCCCGAAAAGGCGGTTGCCCTTGGCCAAAAAGCCTTCCACGATCTCGAGTTCCCTCAAAACCACCCCGCGTTTTTGAAGGGCGGCCAAAAGGGCCCGGGTCAGGCGGGGCGGACGCACTTGGCGCGTTTGCTTGAGGAAAAAAGCCGCTTGGAGACCCGGCGAAAGCGCGGGCTCCAGGGAGCGGGCCTTTTCCCCGACGAGCCATTCCCCGCCGAGGCCATGGCTTTGCAATTTCTTTTCCAGAGAACGAAGGCCGGCCTCATCCTTGTCGTCGTAAGCCAGGTCCAAGCTGCCCGATTCCACCAATTCAGCTTGGAGGCCGCTTTCCTTCTCCACCCGATCGATCCAATCGGGGAAAAGATCGTAAGAAAGGCGGCAAAGGTCGAAGTAAGCGCCCCCGACTTGGGCCGCGGCCCGCAGATCCAAGTAGCCGGCGCCCGCCCAAGAGGCTTCCTTGGCGAAGGGACCCCGTTCGAGAACCGTGCAGGAAACGCCTTTTTGGGACAGGTGGTGGGCAATCGTCAATCCGATGACCCCGCCCCCGACGATGATGGCTTTGGTCGCGCTCAAGTACTCTTCCCTGTTTTAAAAATCAAATCCCGGAGGCCCTATCCTAACCAAGATTAAATGGAAAGCCTCAAAATAAAAAAGCCCCGCCCCCGAAGGGGAAGGGCTTTTGCAAAAACGCTTTTCGCGTCCCGGGGCGGGAATCCCCGCCGGAGGCCTACGCTACTTTCCGCCCGAAGTCGGGGTTCCGGCGGCGCCGGGCGCCGCGGAAGCGCTGCCAGGCGTGGGCGAGGAAGACGCCGCGCCGGGAGCGGGCAGAAAAGCGAAAATGCGGGCCGTACGGGCTTGCCATCCATTGCCACGGTTCACCACGATCCCGAAGAAATGGAAGACGGTGGCCGGAGCCGCGGTGCCGTCGGGCGCCGTCATGCCCGTCAAGTTCGCGGTGCAGTCCACTAGCGCCAGGTTCGGCATCACGAAGGTGATGCTGAAGTCGGTGAAGGTCTGCTGGGTTCCCTTCAGGGGCCCCGTCAGGTCGTTGGTGATGACCTGGAGCACGCCGTCACGGCCTTGGCCTTGCTGGCCCATGGGGTTGATCAGGGTGGCGTCGTTGGTGAAAAAGGAAGCCACTTTTTTGGCGTCCCCGTCGTTCCAAGCCGTCGCCACCGCGTTGAAGGCTTTCTTGATGCCCTGCTCATCGCCGCCGCCCATCATTTTCTTCTTTTTCACGGGCGCGGGCGCGGCAACCGCCGGGCTGGCCGTCGGGGCGCTTTGAGCGAAAACCATGGAGGTCAAACCAAACGTCAACAAAAGGGCTAAAAACTTCTTCACCATTTCACTTCTCCTTAAAATTATTTTGACCCATCCCGAGAAGGCGCCATTATGGCCAGCCGCCCGGAAAACTGTCAATGAAGTTGCCTTTTAATTTTGGCCGGCTGTCTCACGTTACACCTGTAGCGAAGCCCAATAAAAAAGCGGGCGGGGGAAAACCCCCGGCCCGCCCAAGAAACCGCTTTGGAACCCCGATCAATTATTGAATTGGGCTTTGACCGCGAGGAATTTCTCGATGTTGTTCAGGAAAGCCTGCACGACCTTCGGGTCAAAATGCCGGCCGCTGCCTTCCTTGATGATGTCCAACGACTGTTCCAAGGAGAAAGCCGGCTTATAGCAACGCTTGGACGTCAGCGCGTCGAAAACGTCGGCCAAGGCCACGATGCGCCCCGACAGGGGGATGTTCTCCCCCTTTAATCCCCGGGGATAACCGCTGCCGTCCCACTTCTCGTGGTGGGTGAGGGCGATTTGCTCGGATACGCGCAAGAGGTCCGCTTTGGCGTTCTCCAGGATCTTGGCGCCGAAGATGGTGTGGTTCTGCATCTCCTTGAATTCCTGCGGCGTGAGTTTACCGGGCTTCATGAGGATGGAATCGGGGACGCCGAGTTTCCCGATGTCATGCATGGGGGAGGCGTATTGGATGCTTTCGACCTCGGCGGCGGAGAGGCCCAGCCCCGCGGCCAGGATCGAGGAATAGCGGCTCATGCGGTGGATATGCGCGGCCGTATCGTCGTCCTTATACTCGGCGGCCACCGACAGGCGGAAGATGGTGTCCAGATAGGCTTCCTTCAATTCCTGGGTGAGAAGCGCGTTGCGGATCGCGATGGCGGCTTGGCTGGCCAGGGACAAAACCAGGTTCTCGAAATGCTTGTCGAAAGGCACGATGGCCTTTCCCTTGCGCGCGTTGATGAGCTGGATGACCCCCACAACGTCGCCATGGGCGTCCTTCATGGGGACGATGAGCATGCTCTTGGTGCGGTAGTTGTTTTTCTCGTCGAAGGAACGGTTGAAACGGTATTCCCGGTTGCTGGGGATTTTATAGGCGTCCGGGAGGTTCAAGGTCTTGGCGGTGACCCCCACGTAACCGGCCAAGGAACTTTTATCCAAGGAGATATAGAACCCCGTGAAGGTGGCGGGCACCACTTCAAGCGGCTTTTTGAGTTTCTTCTGCTCAGCCTTCTTGCGCTCTTCCATCACCTCGTTTTGGCTCACCGCGAAGCGCAATTGCTCGCCCTCGCGCACGTAAAGGCTTCCCGCCTCGGCGCCGGTGAAACTGCGGCTCTCGGTGAGGATGAGGGTGAGCAATTGGTTGAGGTTGTTTTCCCGGGTCAGCGCGATGCCGATACGGTTGAGGGCCAAAAGCTGGCTTTGAAGGTTGTTGACGCTCATTTTTGCTTTAGGCATGGGGGTTCCTTAAGCGGATTGGAATATTCAACATACCTTGAAAAGCGGGCCTTTTACAAGGGGCCAGCGGGCCGGCCTGGAAGGTCAGCGGGAAAGGAAGCCGTTGATTTTATGGCGTATTTTCGGCGGGATGGGGGTGGGTTTGAGGGTCGCGCTGTCCACGAACACCACCACTTGGCGGGCGTCCGCGATAAGCCGCTTAGAGCCTTTCAGGCGGAAGTCATAACCGATGGTGAGCGAGCTTCGCCCCATCTTTTCCACCCAACCGGTGCCCAACATGACGTCCTCAAAGCGCGCCGGCGAGACGTAATTGACTTCGACATGGGCCATGACGGTCCAGAGTTTGGAGGAGCGGACCTGCTTGAAGGAGAAACCTAATTTCTTGGAAAGGGCGTAGCGCACCCGCTCCAGAAAACGGATGAATTCGGTGTTATTCACGATGCCCTGGTAGTCCGTCTCGAAGGACATGATGGACATCTCGATGGTCAGGCGGTTTTCCTTGGGGTGGGTGGACATGGGGTCAGTATAGCCCTAGGGATTGTTGGGGCGGTGAAAAATCACCAACTCACCGGGCACTTGACGATCTCGCCGGACTGCTTGTGCTTGAAGAGCACGTGTTTTTTTTCCTGGCCGAAACGCCAAAGATCATACGTCAGCTTCACGTCCATTCGGCAATAGTCCACCACTTGTTGGTACTTGCCTTCCCGCCACCACTGGACCGCCAAAAGGCCGTCGGCGCTTTTCTCGGCGCCGCCCAGGCTGTGCTCGGCCAAGTGCGCGAGGGACAGGCGGTGGTTGAGCTTTTTCTGCAGGTCCGCCATCAGGTCCAGCGACGGCAAGCTTTGGAGCTTGAAAGGGGTGTAACCCTGGAGCACGCCATAGTCAAAGCGCAAGGTGTTGAAGCCCACCACCAAGGAGGAAGCTTTGAGGTGGTCGATCAAGGCCCCCACGTTCTCTTCCCCATAAGTGAAATAACGGCCTTGGTCGACGTCGTAAAGCACCGCGCAGGAAAGCTTCATGCCGGGCAGGTTGGACCAGCCGCCGGGCACGTCCGCGGCCAAATATTGGGTCTCAATGTCGAACACCACCGGACCGGTCTTCGCGGGGGCGGGCTCCTTGGAAAAAAGGCCTTCGGGAAAAGTCGCGCTTGGATTCTTGAAAGGCTCCACGTTGGTTTCCTTGGGGGATAAAGATGGCGGTGGTAAATTCTTTTCCCCGCCCGCCTTGACGGGCGCCAAATCCTCCCGGCCCAAGAGATGGGCCAAGAGCAACAGGGCTCCCTTTTTATCCAGCGGATGATTCCCATTCCCGCATTTGGGCGACTGCACGCAGGAAGGACAGCCTTCCTCGCACTCGCAATCCCGCACCATCTCGAAAGTCGTGCCTAAAAGCTCTTCCATGGTTTCGTAGGCCCTTTCAGTCAAGCCCACGCCCCCCGGGTATCCATCATAAATGAAAATGACCGGCTGGGGCACCTGGGGGTGGGCGGGGGTGGAGATGCCGCCCAGGTCCCAGCGGTCGCACACCACATGCAAGGGCATCATGGCGATGGCGCCATGCTCGGCGGCGTGCAGGCCGCCCATGAAATGCAGCTTCAAATCACCCAAGCGCCGTTGGAGCCAATCCGGCAGGGTGAACCAGAGGGCCCGGGTCTCGAAGGTTTGGGGCGGAAGCGTGAGGGGCGTGGTATAAACCAACGACCGGTCAAGGATCCGGTGGACCTCGTAATTGATGAAACGCTGGGTGATCTTCACCCGCCCCCAATGGATGACACTTTGGGCTTTGGCGGGGCCCAGAGGCCGCTTTTTCAGCTCTTCCAAAATTTCCGTTTCTTCCTCGTAATTGACTTGGGTGTAATAATCCACCGGCTCATCCCGGACCAATATCTTATGGGTTTCCCATTGAAGGTCTTTCACCACATATTGCACGCCCTGGTGCAGGTAAACCGCGCCGGGATGGCAATCCCGGAAAGCCCGCATGCCGTCGATGGTACCGATGAGTTCGCCGGTGTCTTCCCGGATGATTTGATAGCCCTCGCCCATGTCCCGGATGCTGATGCCCCGCTGGGGAGTCTTGTCCGTCACCAGCCACCTGTCCCCCCGGGCGGCCTCCAACAGCCGGCCTTCGGCCACCAGCGGCGTCAACAACTTATCCAATAAGGCCCCATAAAAGGGAGCGTCGTTCTCCCGGGTCAGGGGGATTTCGGCGGCCGCGCAGCGAAGATGGGCTCCGGCGATGGTCTCGTTTTCAAAACCCACCATCAGGGACTCGGGTTTCATGGTGAAAAACTTTCCCGGGTGTTTCATCCAATATTGATCCATGGCGTCGGCCATGGCGACCAAAAAGACCACCGACGGCGCCTCACCGCGGCCCACGCGCCCCGAGCGTTGCCAAGTGGAAATCATGGTGCCCGGATAACCCACCAGCACGCAGGCGTCCAATCCCCCGACGTCGATTCCCACTTCCAAGGCGGAGGTGGAGATGACGGCTTTGAGCTCATCCTTGAAAAGCCTGGCCTCGATCTCGCGGCGTTCCTCGGGCAGGTAGCCGGCGCGGTAGCTTTTGATTTGGGCGGCCCATTCGGGGCGAGCCTGGGTCACCCAGAGGCTGATGAGCTCGGTGATCTTGCGGGCCTTGGTGAAGACGATGGTCTTCAAGCCCCCCTTCAGGCATTCCAAAAGAAGCGTCACCGCCTCGGTGTAAGGCGACGCCGTGTCGGGGTTCCAAAGCACGAAGGTCTTCGCGTTTTGGGGGGCCCCGGTTTTGGAAATGATCTCGAAGGAAAGCCCGGTCAATTGGGAAAGAAACTCATCCGGGTTGCCCAAGGTGGCTGAACAGGTCACAAATTGGGGATCGGCGCCATAGTGGCGGCAAATCCGCCGCAGGCGCCGCAACACATGGGCCACGTGGGAACCGAAGACGCCCCGATAACTATGGGCCTCATCCACCACCACGACCTTCAAGTTCTTGAAAAAATCCGCCCAAGCGTCGTGAAAGGCCAAGATCCCCAAGTGCAACATATCGGGGTTGGTGAGGAGAATGTGGGGTGGAACCTTCCGGATTTTGGCCCTTAAATTCGTCGGGGTGTCGCCGTCATAAATTTCAGCGTTGAAGAGCGGCAACTTGGCCGACTTAAGGCGTCCGGACCATTCCTGCAGGGTTTTGAGTTGGTCTTGGGCCAGCGCCTTCATGGGATAAAGATAAAGCGCGCGGCTGGAGGGGTCTTTCAAGATGGACTGGAAAACCGGCAGGTTGAAACAAAGGGTTTTGCCTGAGGCCGTGGGTGTGGTGATGGCCACGTGCTTGCCCGATTGCAAGGCTTCGAAAGCCTGGGCCTGGTGGGTCCAAAGCGCCTCCACGCCCGCCCTTTGAAGCAGCTTCACCAAGTCGGGGGAAAGGCCCCGGGGCCAATCCTCGAATTGGGCCGCCCGCGCGGGGATGGATTCAATGTGCCGTATCCGGTCCTTGAGATCCTCCCGCGCCCGAAGGGCGGAAAGGATCCGGGACAAAACCGAAGGCTGGGAACTTGAGACTTTAGGAGCCATGCACGAATTGTACGGTTTTTAGGCGACCGAAGCAAAGGAGGGGAAAAGCGCCCTTAAAATAAAAAACCCCCGGGCGAATCCACCCGGGGGTTTGAAATAAAGCCGGAAGCTAAACCCTCATGGGCATGATGACACAAAGATAATCCGAGTCCCCTTTGGGTTTGAGGATGCCGGGGCTCAAGGGTTGGGTCAATTCAACCACGACATGATCCGTCCCCACGTTTTTGAGCACGTCCAAGACATATTTGGCGTTGTAGGCGATGCTGATCTCCTCGCCCTTATAATTGGCGTCGATTTCTTCCTTGGCCTCGCCCATATCGGGGGTTTTCGAGGAAATGGAGATTTTTCCCGGTTTGATCTGATAACGGATCGAATTCGACTTTTCGGAGGTCAGGATGGCCACGCGCTTGGTGCCGGCGGAAAGCTCGGCGGTGGAAACCTCAATTTTCTTGTCGGATTCCTTGGGAATGACCTGCTCGTAATTTGGGAATTGCCCTTCGATCAGTCGGGAGACGATTTCCACCCCTTCAACCGTGAATTTGATCTGGTTCTCCGTGGTCACGACTTCGACCATGGTTTCTTCTTTTTCATCCTTTCCCTTGGCCATATCGGATACAACCTTGGAAAGTTCGTTCAACGTTTTCGTCGGGATGATCACGTTGGCCTTCCCATCGCCTTTTCCATCCAGCTTTTTGTGGATATAAGCCAAGCGATGGCCATCCGTGGCCACCATCTTCAATTTCTCGTTTTCGACCTGGAAATAAACCCCATTCAACACATACCGGGTCTCATCGGTGGAAACCGCGAAAATCGTCTTGTGGATCATTTCTTGGATCAAAGACCCCTTAATTTTAAAGGTCTTTTCTTTCTTCACTTCGGGCAGGATCGGAAAATCATCCTTGGGTAATCCATGGACCTTAAATTGGGACTTTTGGCAAACCAGGATCATTTTTTGATTCTCATCAATTTCAATATCCACCGAAGCTTCCGGTAATTCCCGGACGATATCGGATAATTTTTTCGCGTTAATGGTGATGCTTCCCTTTTCCACCACCTCGGCGGCCACCGAACAACGGATCCCCATATCCAAATCCGTGGCCACAAACTCCAATTTTTTATCCCGGGCTTCCAAAAGGACATTGGCCAAAATCGGCATGGTATTTTTAGCCGCGACGGCGCTTTGAACCGTGGAAATTCCTTTTAACAGGTCCGAGCGATTTAAAACGACTTTCATGAAAGGCTCCTTGGGGAAGTAAGGCTCTAAAGCTTTTACTTTAAAAGACTTTTAAATTTACAAGAAGAGTAGCAGTAGTGGGCGTTGAGGATATGTGTAAATCATCCGGGAATTGATTCCCTGTCAGGGTTTTAGCCGGAAAATCCATGGGAATAAATTGGGGGTATTATAAGAGAAATCCACAGGTCCGCAACTTTTTTGCCCGAAGGCCCGGTTTATACCCAAGCCTCAGGGCCTTTTGTGGGTGGTCTTGGGGAAAAGGGGGATTGGGGAACGGTCAAGAACCAGGGCGTTCCATCCTTTGGGGATTTCGGGGGTAAGCGGGGATAACTTGGGGGATTTTTAAAAAGCGGAGGAATGCCCTTCGGCGAGGGCTTTCTTCAGGTTGAGGACCTCGCCGGCCAGGGTGGCGTCAGTTTGGCAAAGGTCGTCGATCTTTTCATAGGCATGAATGATGGTGGTGTGGTCTTTCCCGCCGAAAGCCGCCCCAATTTCCGTAAGTGAATGAGCCGTCAGCTCACGGGTCAGGTACATGGCGATCTGCCGAGGGAAAGCGATCTGCTTGGTGCGTTTTTTCGATTTCATGTCGGAGAACTTGCAGTTGTAACGTTCGGCCACCAAGCGCTGGATGGCGTCCACCGAGATGCGCTTTTCCTCGTTGGGGAGCGCGTCTTTCAGGACTTCCTTCACCAGTTCCAAGGTGATCTCCTGGCGGGTAAGGGAGGCGAAAGCGATCACCCGCAACATGGAGCCCTCTAATTCGCGGATATTGGCTTTCACATGGTGGGCGATGAAAAGCGTCACTTCATTGGGCACCAAGATGCCTTCGCTCTCGGCTTTCTTGCGCAGGATGGCGATGCGGGTTTCCAGGTCCGGTTCTTGGATGTCGGTGATGAGTCCCATCTCAAAGCGGTTGCGCAAGCGCTCTTCCAAACGGATTTCCTTGGGATGACTGTCCGAGGTGGCCACGATCTGTTTTTGGGCCTCGTAGAGCACATTGAAGGTGTGGAAGAACTCTTCC
>DATKNU010000125.1:0-6530 GCA_035541195.1 bacterium | reverse complement strand
TGGCCATACGACCCTTATACCCCGTGCTGGAACAGGTCGCGCAACCGGCTCCCTTATAAAGGGTCACGGCCTCGCCGGTCACCGGCAATCCCATCTCCTCAAGAACTTCCGGGGTGGCCTCGTAGGGCTGTTTGCAATCCTTGCAGACCCGGCGAAGCAGGCGCTGGGCCACCACGCAATGCACGGTGGAGGTGATGAGGAAGGGTTCGATGCCCATGTTGCCCATGCGGGTGACGGCGCCCGGGGCGTCGTTGGTGTGCAGGGTCGAGAAAACCAAGTGGCCGGTCAAGGCCGCGTTGATGGCGATTTCGCCCGTTTCCTTGTCGCGGATTTCACCCACCATGATGACGTCCGGATCCTGCCGAAGGAAGGACCGCAGGCCCGCCGCGAAGGTCAAGCCGATGCCGGCCCGGGCATTGACCTGGTTGATGCCCGGCAGGTTGTATTCCACCGGATCCTCGATGGTGGAAATGTTGGTGTCGGGGTCATTGATGTAATGGAGCGCCGAATAAAGGGTGGTGGACTTGCCCGAACCCGTGGGGCCGGTCACCAGCACCAGTCCATAGGGTTCCACGATGGCCTTCTGGAACTTGGGCAACACGTCGTCCTCGAAACCCAGCTTGGGGAGGTCCAAGGACAGGTTGGAGGAGTCCAGGATGCGCATGACAATCTTCTCGCCGAACTGTACGGGGCAGATGGACACGCGCAGGTCGATTTCCTTGCCCAGCACCTTGATCTTGATGCGGCCGTCCTGCGGCAAACGGCGCTCCGAGATGTCCAAGGAAGACATGATCTTCAAACGGGACGACATGGCCGCCGCGATGGACTTGGGGGGCGATTGCACCTCGTGAAGCACGCCGTCAATGCGGTAACGGCAGCGCATGCTCTTCTCATAGGGTTCGATGTGGATGTCGCTGGCGCCCGATCGGACGGCTTCGGTCAAGATCAGGTTCACCAACCGGACCACGGGGGCGTCCTCGCCCGCGGCTTCCAGCTTGGAGATGTCCATCTCCTCTTGTTTTTCTTCCATCACTTCCAGGTTGGTGTCCCCGCCCATCGAACCCAGGATTTCCTGCATGTCGGCGCCGGCCTCAGCCCCGCCGCTGGCGGCCGCCCCGCCGTAATACTTGGCCTGCATGGCCTTGATTTCGGCCTCACTGGCGATGGCCGGCTCCACCTCGAAGCCCGTCATCATCTTGATGTCGTCGATGGCGAAAACGTTGAGGGGGTCGGCCATCGCCACGGTCAATTTCTTGTCTTTGCGCACGATGGGAATAAGCACGTGGTTGAGGGCGATGGACTCGGGGACCGAGAAGACCACTTCGTTGGGGATGTTGCCGATTTCGGAAAGGCTCACATGGGGGATGCCCAGCTGGGTGCCCACGAAAGCCATGATGACGTCCTGGGTGACGTAGCCTTGGCTGATGAGGATCTTCTCGAGGCGGCCGCCCTTGATTTTTTGCTCGTGGAGGGCTTCTTGAAGCTGTTCCTCGGTGATGATTCCCTCGTCCACCAGCATTTCGCCCAGGCGTTTTTTCATGGATTCAGGCATTTAATACCTCAGGAAGGAAGTCGGCCAAACCAAGCGAAAAACCTCGCCTGGGGAGTATAAAGTCTTGAAAAATTGAAGTCAACGCTTGTCCCCGGAAGGGCGGCGGCCCTCCAGGGCTAGGCCCGTGGCGCGGACGCCCACTTGGCCCCAGGCGGCCACTTTCAACGAAGGGCGTTCCTCAAGGCTTGCCGCATCACCGCCAAGGGAGCCTTTCGGCCGGTCCATTTCTCAAAAGCCAAGGCTCCCTGGTAAAGCAACATGCCCGCTCCCCCGATCCCCGGGAGCCCCCGCCGTTTCGCCTCCCTTAAGAAGGCCGTGGAGCGGTGATAAATCAGATCCGCCACCCAGAGGGACCCAGGCGCCTTCGCCAGCGAAAGAGGCGAAGGGTCCCCCGGCTTTAATCCCATGGATGTCGCCTGGACGACCCAATCCATCCGGGGCAAAAGCGCCTGGGCTTCTTTCATGGAAACCACGCCCACCTCCAGCCGGGGATGTCGCTTTTGGACCAAGCGGCGAAGGCGCTCGGCCCGCCCGGGCGTGCGGTTCGCGATGAAGAGCCCCTTTAACCCTGCGCCCGCCAGGGCCCCCGCCACGGCCTTGGCGGCGCCGCCCGCCCCCAAAAGCAGGCCGCGGCTTTTAGGCAGACGGCGACGGCGGGAACCCAGGGAAAAAAGAAACCCCTCGCCATCCGTCGAGGCCCCCCAAAGCTTGCCTTGCTTCTTATAAAGGGTATTGACCGATCCCAGCCAAGCCGCTTCTTTTTCCAAACCATCCAGATAAGGAATGACCGCCTCCTTATAAGGAACGGTCACATTGGCCCCCAACAAATTGGAGCTCCTGAAAATCGGGAAAAAGGATTTGAGCCCGGAAAGTTCCAATTCGAGGGGCGCGTAAAAGACGCTGAGGCCCAATGCCCTAAAAGCCGCGTTTTGCATGAGGGGGGACAAGGAATGGGCCAAGGGCTTGCCCAAGAGTAAAACCGCCCGGTTGGGCGCCTGGGATTGGGATGGAGGGAGGCCCGCCATGAAAGCCTTTCTTCGGAGGCTGGAGATCATTCGCCTTTAAAAAACTGGACCATGGCGGCGGCCGTCAGGCCCGCCGTTTCAGTCCTCAAAATGGGGACCGGCAGGTGGGTCGGGCAGGCGCCCCGGGCCTGGGCTTGTTCCACTTCCCTCGGCGACCAACCGCCTTCGGGGCCGACCAGGATGAGGATCCGCCGACTGTCGGGTTTTGATTCTAACACGCCCTTCAGGGAGGGCGCCTCTTTTTCATAGGGCAGCAGCACCAGGTCGTAATCCTGGAAAAGTTTGAGCGCGGCGTCCCAATCCACCAGGGGCGAAAGCTCGGGCAGGTCCGGGCGCCCGCATTGGCGGCAGGCCTCGATCAGGATTTTTCGCCAACGGTCCCTTTTGTGAACCCATTGGTCTTCCTCGGGGCGGGACACGCTGCGCTCGGTGAGGATGGGGATGAACTGGCTCAAACCGACTTCGGTGCCCTGGCGCAAAATGAGGTCCATCTTGGCGGCTTTGGGCAGGCTCTGGCCCAAAGCCACCCAGAGGGGCCGGGAGGGGGCTTCCCGGATCAGGCGCAGGTTCTTCGCGAGGGCCTGGCTGGGAGCGGGTTCCTCCAAGGTCATCTCATATTCGGCCCCTCGGGGATCGAAAGCCTGGAAGGCGGCCCCCTTTCCCAAGCGCAACACCGTGACCAGATAGTGGGAAACGGAAGGATCCAGCGCCAGCGAAGCCCCGACGGGCGGGGTGTGGGAAAGGAAGATGCGGGGGACGAAACTCATGGGCCCTGGCCCTTATTTCTTTTTGGTGAAGAGGTTCTTCATTTTATGGAGGAACTTCGAGGACTCGGGTTGGTTGCCGTCCCCGCCCAGTTCGGCGAATTCTTCCAACAATTTGCGTTGTTTGGAATTGAGGTCCACGGGCGTTTCCACGCTCACCGTCACCAAAAGGTCCCCCACGCCGGAACGTTGGGGGCTCTTCAACCCCTTTTCCCTCAGGCGGAACACTTTTCCCGATTGGGTCCCGGCGGGCACCTTCATCTTGACCGGACCCTCCAAGGTCGGCACTTCCAGCTCGGTGCCCAGGGCGGCTTGGACGAAGGAAATGGGGATCTCGCAAAGCAGGTTGCTCTCGTCCCGGTGGAAAATCGGGTGGGGCTCCACGTGCAGGAAGATATAAAGGTCCCCCGAGGGCGCGCCATTGAGGCCCGCCTCACCCTCGCCGCGGATGCGAAGGCGCGATCCCTCGTCCACGCCCGCCGGAACCTTCACCGACACCGTGCGCTCGCGCTCCAACCGACCCTGGCCGTGACAGGTGGGGCAAGGCGTTCCCGGCAATTCACCCTGGCCGTTGCACTTGGGGCAGGTGCGGGCCACCGTGAAAAATCCCTGGGACGTGCGCACTTGGCCCGCGCCCTTGCAAGTGGCGCAAACCACCCGGCCCGAGCCCGGCTTGGCGCCGGATCCATGGCAGGTGTCGCAAGTGGCGAGCTTGCGGACCTTGATGTCTTGGGCGGTGCCGAAAGCCGCCTGTTCGAAGGACAGGGTCAAATCATAGCGCAGGTCGTCGCCCTGCTGGGAAGGCGCCCGGCCGCCCCGGCCGCCACTGAAGAAATTGCTGAAAACATCGCCGAAGATGTCCTCAAAATCGGCTCCGTTAAAATCGGTGCCCGTGCGGAAGCCCCCCGGCCCGCCGCCAGGCGCGCCGGCCCCGAAACCGCCCACCCCCGCGTGGCCGAATTGGTCGTAGGCGGCTTTCTTCTGGGGGTCGGACAAGACCTCATAGGCCTCGTTGATCTCCTTGAACTTTTCCTCGGCTTCCTTGTTGCCTGGATTAGCGTCCGGGTGCCATTTCTTGGCCATGGTCCGATAGGCTTTCTTGAGGTCGTCGGCGCTTGCCCCCCGGGCCACGCCGAGTAGTTCGTAATAGTCTTTTTTAGAAGCCATGGTTTCCTTCATTAGGGACCGCCGGATCGATGGGGGCGGGCTGGAATGGGCACTACTTTAACTCATTTTCAAAGTGAAAATGTAGGCCAAACTTCCTGGGCCCTTCCCGGTTTCAGGTTCAAAATAGGAAAGGAATGTCCCTTCGGCAAGCGCAAGGACTCAGACAAGGCCGGACGGGCGAAGTCCCCGCCGCTGGGGCAAAAAAGAAAAATTGAAGTTGCGAAATAAAGCTTTTTTCTCTTAAACTAACGGTGCTTTTAGGCGAAAACCATCCCCGCCCAAGGCGGGGAGCCACACCTTAAGGAGGCTGTCATGCCGTATGTCATTTCGGAGAAGTGTTTAGGCGAAGTCTACGCCCAGTGCGTGGATGTCTGCCCGGTCAATTGCATCCATCCCGGGGACTATAAGGGCGAGAAGTTCATGGTCATCGACCCCGAAGAATGCACCGAGTGCACCAGCTGTTATTCCGCCTGCCCGATCGGCGCGATCGTGGAAGGCCCGGACAAGGACCCCGAGTACGGCAAGATCAACGCCGAACTGGCTCCTTCCTTCAAGAACAACCCGGCGGTCCCGACCCGGCCCGCCAATGACGCCCCGAAGAAGCCGGGCAACAAGCTGGTCAACTAAAAGCCTCCGCCTAGAAGCAAAAAGCCCTTCCCCTCAAAGGGGGAAGGGCTTTTTTATTTTCGCAAACCACCCGCTCCATCCTCCCGCTCAAACTTTCTGGTAGATCTCCGAACCCGTCTTGGTGAACTCTTCGGACATGCGCTTCATTCCGTCCTGGATCGCCTTGTCCTCGGTCAAACCCTGGGCGCTGGCGTAATCGCGGACATCCTGCGTGATCTTCATGCTGCAGAATTTCGGGCCGCACATGGAACAAAAATGCGCCACCTTGGCGCCGTCGGCCGGCAAGGTCTCATCGTGGTACTCGCGGGCCCGCTCCGGATCCAGCGCCAGGTTGAACTGATCTTCCCAGCGGAACTCGAAGCGCGCCTTGGACAAGGCGTTGTCCCAACGCTGGGCCGAAGGGTGCCCCTTGGCCAAGTCCGCGGCGTGGGCGGCGATCTTATAGGCGATGACCCCTTCCCGGACGTCGTTCTTGTTCGGAAGCCCCAGGTGCTCCTTGGGCGTCACGTAGCAAAGCATGGCGGTGCCGAACCAGCCGATCATGGCGGCCCCGATGGCGCTGGTGATGTGGTCATAGCCCGGCGCGATGTCAGTGGTGAGAGGCCCCAAGGTATAGAAGGGCGCCTCATGACACTCGGCCAATTGCCTGTCCATGTTCTCTTTGATGAGCTGCATGGGCACGTGTCCCGGGCCCTCGATCATGACCTGCACGTCGTGCTTCCAGGCCTTTTGGGTCAGCTCCCCCAAGGTCTTGAGCTCGGAGAACTGGGCCTCGTCATTGGCGTCCTCAATGGAGCCCGGACGCAATCCGTCGCCCAGGCTGAAGGAAACGTTGTAGGCCTTCATGATCTCGCAAATTTCCTCGAAATGGGTATAGGTGAAGTTTTCCTGGTGGTGGGCCAGGCACCACTTGGCATGGATGGAACCGCCCCGCGACACGATGCCCGTGCGGCGCCAGGCCGTGAGGGGCACGTAGCGCAGCAATACGCCGGCGTGGATGGTGAAATAATCCACCCCCTGCTCGGCCTGCTCGATGAGGGTGTCGCGGTAGATTTCCCAGGTCAAGTCTTCGGCCACGCCTCCGACTTTTTCGAGGGCCTGATAGATGGGAACGGTCCCGACCGGCACGGGGCAATTGCGGATGATCCATTCGCGGGTTTCATGGATATGCTTGCCCGTGGAAAGGTCCATCAGGGTGTCCCCGCCCCAGCGCACGGACCAGACCATCTTTTCCACCTCTTCCTCGATGGAGGAGGCGACGGCGGAATTGCCGATGTTGGTGTTGATCTTCACCAAAAAATTGCGCCCGATGATCATGGGCTCCACTTCCAGGTGGTTGATGTTGGCCGGGATGATGGCCCTTCCCCTGGCCACCTCGTCCCGCACGAATTCGGG
>DATKNU010000124.1:0-8429 GCA_035541195.1 bacterium | reverse complement strand
CGTGAACTTTGTGGTGAAAATTTTTTTAGCCGGAGAATTTGATGCTTTGCCAAAAATGCCAACAAAGACCCGCCACCGTCTTCTTCTCGCAAACCGTCGGGAACAAGACCACCCAGGCCCATTTGTGCGAGCCCTGCGCCCGGGAACAAATGAAGGCCCAGGGACTGGGCAACCCCATGGCGCTGAATCCCTTCGCGGCCATGGCGAATTTTTTCAACCAATTCATGGGCGGCGCCGACATCCAGGAAGCGGCGCCGGGCCGCGCGCCCGCGCCCGAACCCCTGGGCCAGTGCCCCCATTGCGGATACCAATTTTCCAATTTCCGCCAGAACGGGCGCTTGGGATGCCCGCGTTGCTACGAAGCCTTCGCCCCGCTGTTGGAGCCCTTGGTGGCCGGGCTGCACGGCAACGCGCGGCATGCCGACGAAGCGCCTTCATCCGCCCCGCCCGATGCCCGGCCGACGGAGGCCGAGCTGCGGGAGAAAATGAAGGCGGCCATCGAGAAGGAAAAATTCGAGGAAGCGGCCCGTTTGCGGGACGAAATCCAGCGTTTGCAGGAGCGCCCGAATGTTTGAGGAACTATTGACCCGCCGGGATGACTGGTTCGCCAAGTCCGGGCCCTTGGAGGGCGTGGTGATCTCCAGCCGCGTCCGGCTGGCCCGAAACCTGGAAGGCGCCAAATTCCCGCACCACGCCAGCGCGCTGGAGCAAAAAGAAGTCGTGGAGAAAGTGGAGGCGGGTTTGAAGGGGCTCGCGCCGGGCGGGAACCTGCGCTTCGTGCGCTTGAACGAGATTTCCTCGTTGGACCGCCAATTCCTGACCGAACACCAGCTCATGTCGGTGGAACACGCCGCCAGCCTGGGGGAAAGGGCGGTGGCCTTCGATTGCCAAGAGGGCTTGAGCTTCATGATCAACGAGGAAGACCACCTGCGCCTGCAGGTCTTTCGCCCGGGCTTGAACCTCCGGGAGGCCCAAAGGGCCCTGGAACGGGCCGACCAAGCCTTGGCCCAGGGGCTGCCCTACGCCAAGCATGGGCGTTGGGGCTACCTGACCGCCTGTCCCACGAACTTGGGTTCGGCGCTGAGGGCCAGCGTGATGCTGCACCTGCCGGCCTTGGTCTATACCACCCGCATCGCCCAGGTGCTTCAAGGCGTGGCCCAAGTGGGATTGACCATCCGGGGCCTGCAGGGCGAGACGACCCAAATTTCCAGCCCCTTCTTCCAGATTTCCAACCAGTCCTCAATGGGCAAGACCCATTCGGAGATCGTGGAGCAGGTGGACCGGGTGGCGCGTCAAATGATCGAGTTGGAGACCCAGACCCAGAAGGCCTTGTTCCAACAGGAAGGCCTCAAACTCAAGGACCACATCGGCCGGGCCTTGGGGACCTTGAAAAACGCCCAGTTGGTCCCCTTGGAAGAGGCCTTGAACGGGTTGTCGGCCCTGCGGGTGGGGGTGGAGCAGAAAATCTTGGCCGGGTTGGACTTGCCAAACCTGAACCATCTTCTGATTTTGATCCAACCGGCCCATTTGGCGAAGATCGCGGTCCGGGAACTGAGGCCCGAGGACGAGGCCCAGGAAAGGGCCCGATTGCTCCGGATGGTTTTAAAACCCCTGGAACCGGTCTGAGTCCCTTGAAAAAGCCCTGTCTTTCTTGATTTATGGCCGTCCATCGGCTGAAATAGAAACATCCCGCACTTAAGGAGCCTGCCATGTTCGAGCGTTTCACGGAACGGGCGAAAAAAGTCATCAATCCGCTGGCCAAGGAAGAGGCCCGGCGGCTGAACCATAATTTCATCGGAACCGAACACCTCTTGCTGGGTCTTATCCGGGAAGGCGGCGGGGTGGCCGTCGCCGTTTTGGAATCCCTGGGGGTGGACTTGGAATCCGTGCGCATTGAAGTGGAAAACCTGACCACGCCCTCGTCGGACACCCTGACCATCGGCGACCCGCAGTTTACGCCCTCGGCCAAGAAGGTCTTGGAACTGGCCGCCGAGGAATCCCAAAAACTGGGCCACAACTACATCGGCACCGAGCACCTGCTGCTGGGCCTCATCCAGGAAGGGGAAGGCGTGGCCGCCCGGGCCCTGGAGAACCTGGGCGTCACCTATGAAAAATCCCGCGACATGGTCATCAACCTCTTGGGGGGGACCTTCCCGAAGTTTTCCAAGCAGGTCAAGAAATCCAAGACCCCGGCCTTGGACACCTTCGGCCGGGACCTGACCCAAATGGCCCGCGACGGGAAGCTGGACCCGGTCATCGGCCGGGAGGACGAGATTGAACGCGTCATCCAGATTTTGTCGCGCCGCACCAAGAACAACCCGGTTTTGATCGGCGAGCCCGGCGTGGGCAAGACCGCCATCGCCGAGGGGTTGGCCCAGCGCATTAAAGAAGGCAACGTGCCCGAGCTGCTTTTGGACAAACGCATCGTGACCTTGGACTTGGCGGCCCTGGTGGCCGGCACCAAGTACCGGGGCGAGTTTGAGGAACGCCTGAAGGCCGTCATCAATGAGATCCGCCAGTCGGGCAAGGTGATCCTTTTCGTGGACGAGCTCCACACCCTGGTGGGCGCCGGCGCCGCCGAAGGCGCCATTGACGCCTCCAACATGCTCAAGCCCGCCCTGGCCCGCGGGGAACTGCAGTGCATCGGCGCCACGACCCTCAATGAGTACCGCAAGTACATCGAGAAGGACGGCGCCTTGGAGCGCCGCTTCCAGATGATCACGGTGGACGAACCCTCGGTGGACGAGACCGTCCAGATCATCAAGGGCCTGCGGGACAAGTACGAGGCCCATCACCGGGTGCGCATCACCGACGACGCCATCGAGGCCGCCGCCCAATTGTCGCACCGATACATCTCGGGCCGTTTCCTGCCCGACAAGGCCATCGATTTGATCGACGAGGCGGGCAGCCGCACGCGCCTTCGCATCACCACCATGCCGCCCGAGATCCGGGTGCTGGAAAAAGACGTCGAGAAGGTCAAGCAGGAGAAGGAAGAGGCCATCAAGACCCAGGAGTTCGAGCGCGCCGCCGACCTGCGCGACAAGATGAAGAAGATGCGCCAAAAGCTCACTGAAGAGAAGGAAAAGTGGGAAGCCCTGAAATCCAAGGAAGACGCCGTGGTCACTTGGGAGGACATCGCCTATGTGGCCTCCAAGTGGACCGGCATTCCCATGATCAAGTTGGGCGAGAAGGAAAGCGAGAAGCTGCTCAAGATGGAGGAGGAGCTCCACAAGCGGGTGGTGGGGCAGGACCGGGCCATCGAGTCCATCTCCAAGGCCATTCGGCGCAGCCGCGCCGGCATCGGCAACCCCAAAAGGCCCATCGGCAGCTTCATGTTCATGGGGCCGACCGGCGTGGGCAAAACCGAATTGGCGCGCGCCTTGGCCAACTTCCTCTTCGACGACGACGACGCGCTCATCCGTTTCGACATGAGCGAGTACATGGAAAAGTTCAACGTCTCGCGCCTGGCCGGCGCCCCCCCGGGTTATGTGGGCCATGACGAGGGCGGCCAGCTCACCGAGAAGGTGCGCCGCAAGCCCTACAGCGTGGTGTTGTTCGACGAGATCGAAAAGGCCCACCCCGAGATCTTCAACGTGATGCTCCAGATCCTGGAGGATGGTCGTTTGACCGATTCCCTGGGCCGGGTGGTGGACTTCCGCAACACGGTGGTCATCATGACCAGCAATTTGGGCGCGCGGGAAATCGGCACGGTCAAGACGCTGGGTTTCTCCAGCGGCGAGGAGGAAATTTCCTTCGAGAGCATGAAGACCAAGATCCACAACGAGCTGAAGAAGGCCTTCAACCCCGAGTTCCTGAACCGCGTGGACGACATCATCATCTTCCACCCGCTGGAAAAGAGCCACATCGAGAAGATCGTGGACATCCAGTTGTCCGACGTGCAGAAGCGCCTCAAGGACAAGAACATCGTCTTGACCCTGGACGCCTCCGCCCGCGAGTTCCTCATCGAGAAGGGCTACGACAAGGTCTATGGGGCCCGGCAGATGAAGCGCACCATCCAGAATTTCGTGGAAGACGCGGTGGCCGAGGAACTCTTGCGTGGCCACATCAAGGAAGGCCAGGCAGTCCAGTTGAAATCCGCCGGCGACAAGCTGGTTTTCGCGGTTGAAGCGCCCCTTCCGACGCCCGCCGCCACGGTTTAATTTAACCCGTCATGGGGAAACGACCTCGCCAACTGCGATGGATGATTCCCGTCCTCGCGGGCGCCGGCTTGGTCATGGCGGGTTATTTTTTCGTGCAGGACCGGGTCGTGGACGGCCAATTGCAGCCCCTGATCCAGCAAAAGATGTCCGATTTGCTGCACAGCCCGGTGACCTTGGGCTCGGTGCAAGCGGACCTCCGGGGGGGGCTTGAGCTTCAGGACTTGGCGTTTGAGGTTCCAGCGGGCGGCGTGAGCCTTCGGATTCTCGCCCAAAAAGTTTCGGCGCGCCTGTCCTTGGTGGATTGGCTGTGGCGCCATAAAAGCCTCCAGGACAGCCTGGACAGCCTGACGGTCACCCAGCCCAAGGTTTTCATCCAACCGGCTTCGGGTCCGGTCTCCACACCCGCCGGCGCGGCCACGGCGGCCGCGGCCCCGCCGGGCGCCTTCCCGCTTTTGCCCTTCAAGAAAATTTTCGTGCGCGGCGGCGAGGTTTATTTCCAGGCCCGGGGGGAAAAAGAAGGCAAGCCGGTCGCCCAGGCCATCCATGTGCAGGCCTTTTCGGACGACGCCCACCGTTGGGGGATTTGGGTGGAAGCCAAGCCGCCCGAATCCAAGGACCCGGGGGCCTTGCTTTTGACCGGCAGCGTCAACTTGGACGAGGCCAAGGTGGTGGGGAAAGTCCAGTTGGGGGATTGGAACCTGGCTTCCGTAGGGACCCTTATGCGCGGGCTCACGGGATGGGACATTCCGGGCGGCCGGGCCAGCGTGGAAGTGCCCTTCGCTTGGCGGCCGGGCCGCAGTTTTTGGTATGACCTGCGGGGCCACGTGCAGGACGCCAGCCTCAAGACGCCCGGGGCCGACGGGGTTCTTTTTTCCGGCATCGAGGGGCGCACGGCCATCCGACCCTCGGGCTTCACCCTCAGCCAACCGCTGAAGTTCCAAATCGGCCAGACGCCCTGGCAGGCCTCGGGGGTCATCCCCTTCGACGGCCGGCCGGTTTCCCTGACGACTTCCTCGGACAGCCTCTATCTGGCCACGCTTTTCAACGACGTCCTGCGCATGAAGGACTTGCCGGTGCAGGGTACGGGCCGGGCCGCCTTGACGGTCACGGGCAGCCTGTCCTCGCCCCTCATGCAGGGGAGCGCCGAGTTGGGCCCGTCCCAAGTGGGCGCCTGGAAACTGGATTCGCTGGCCCTGGCGGGCCGTTATGTCGACGGCGCGCTTGAATTGTCCCAAATCGAGGGCCGGCTTTACGGCGGCAGCTTGAACGGCGGCGGACAGATCCGGTTGGGGGAGGGCCAGCCGGTGTCGTTGCACACCACGTTGGAGAGGGTGCAGGCCAAGGAAGTGGCCGCGACGCTCGGGATGAACGGGCTGGAAGGGGTTTTGGACGCCGAGGTGAACCTGGGGGGCACGCTCCAAAAACCGGTCTTTACCTCGACCTCGTCCATGGATTTGGTCCGCAGCCTGCGCAACACCCTCCACCATTATTCGGTGAAGAACGACATCCAGCTCAAGGACCATAAGCTGGTCCTGTCGGTGGATCTTTCGGATGAGACGACCCTGGAATCCCACCTGGTCGGGGAGTTCAACGAGACCGACGGCGGCTATGAGTTTGGAAAGCTTTCCATGACCAACGGCAAGCGGACCGTCAAGTTCCAGGGGCAAGGGTCCTTCCCCAAGGCCGGGGACCAGGCCTTCCGGTTGGAAGTCCGGGGCCAGGACATCGCCCTCCAGGACTTGGTCTTCTTCAAGGACCAATTTCCCGAAGTGTCGGGCAAGGTGGGGCTGGACCTGGTCTTGAACGGCACCCGGATGGCCCCGCGGGGGTCGCTCCAATTTCAATCCCCGGACGTGGTGTTGGGCAAGGGCCAAACGCCCGGGCCCCTGTCGGTTTCCCTGGATTGGGCCGAGGACCACCTGCTGATCCACCAGTTGGATTACAGGAATTCCACGGGCCTCAATTTTTCCATCGTGGGCGACTTGGGTCTCTTGCCGGATTCACCCCTGGACCTCAAGATCCAATCCAGCCAGATGCCGCTGCCCCTCTTGGCCGAAATCACCAATTTGAACAACCTGCCCCAGCCCTTCGCGGGCCTGGTGACGGGCAAGATCCATTTCGGGGGGATCCGCAAGAACCCCATCGTGGAAGGGGAAGGACGGGTGACCGGACTCCAGGCCGCGGATTGGTGGGCGGATTCGGTGGACGCGCTCATTACTTCCGACAAGGGAAAGGTCCAGGTGCAAAAAGTGGAAGTGGCGCAGGGCGCCAACGGCCTTTCGGTTTCCGGGTCCTGGGATACGGCGGCTTCCCCCGCCCGCATGGCGCTGCGTTTTTCTGCCAAGCATTTCCAATTGGCCAAGGGTCCCACCTTGACCGGGGATTTCAATTGGCAAGCCCAAACCGGCGGCCCCTGGTGGGCGGATTGGAAAGGCGTCTTCGCCTCGCCGCTTTTTTCCCTGGAAGACGGCCCCAAGACCCTCTGCCGATTCACCGATTTCACAACCAACGCCTCCTTCAAGGATTCGGTGCTCAAGGGCTCGGTGGCCCTGGGCAAGGATATCGGGGGCGAGGCTTCGTTGGATTTTTCCGGGCCCCAGCCCCAACTGGAAGCCGACTTGCGGATCGACCCGGTGCTTTTGGCCGACGCGCCTTCCTTGAGCCAGTTCCTGCCGGGGGATTTGAAGGCCTCGGGGCTCTTGGCCGGCGAGATCAAGGTCTTGAAAGGCCCGTTGGACCGGCTTCCCTTGGAGGGGCATTTCACGGTGGCCGACGGGAAGATCGCCAATTACCTTTTCGACAAGTTCAAGGTGGATTTCTCGGGGGACCGAACCCAGATCAAGGCCAATTTGAGCCTGGCCAGGGACGCGGCCACCTATAACCTCTCGGGGCAATTGCAGGCTCCGGCGCCGGCCGCCGGCCAGCCCTTGGGATCTTTCTGGGTACCCGAGGGACGGATCAGTTTGAACGGGCCCTTGACCAAGGAAAAGTTGTCCAACCTGCTCTCGCTCTTGAACGTGGACGCTTCCAGCCACCGGGTCGGGGGAACCGTGGACGGCAATTTCAGCCTGTCGGGAACCCTGGGCCAGCCCACCCTCAAGTTTGACCTGCAGGGGACCGATTTGGTTTTCGACGACAACCGGGCCCCCACCGCGGACCTCCACTTCGCTTGGGCCCAGGGCAAACTTTCGGTGGGCGCCAGCCACCTTTCCCTGCCCAAGGGCCAGATCAACATCGACCAGGGGACGGTGGCCCTGGACCCCCAGGACCCCAGCCTTCTTTCCATTGACCTGAGCGGCTCCAGTCGAAACCTGCCCATCGCCCTTTTCAACCTTTCCAGCCAGGTCCATATGGCGGGCCAATTGGCCTTGGCGGACAAGCCCAATCGACCCACCTTCGCCGGAACACTTTCCCTGAAGGACTCGGGGGCTGTTTCCACGGGGCTCCCCTCCCAGTTCGACCTTTCCATGAGCGTGAACCACAGCCACATCGTCTTCAAGCCCCAGGACAGCCCCAACCCCCAATTGGCGGGGGAACTGGACCTGTCCCAGGCGCCGAAGATCCTCTTCAACAATCTCCGGCTGCTCCACTCCAAGGGATCCTTCCAGCTGGACGGCACCCTGGATCCGGACGGGCCTTGCCAAATCACTTCCGACGCCGAAAGGATCCCGATCGAGGAGATCGGCAAGTGGTTTTTCCCCGATTTTCCCTTGAGCGGCAACGGCAATTTCCACTTGCTGTTGCAGGGCACCCTGGCGAACCCGGTCTTCAATACTTCCTTCTCCATTACGGGGGGGCAGTATGCCGGGTTGAAGTTCGATCTTTTGAGCGGGGACCTGCGCTCCAAGGAAAACACCCTGCTCTTGGGGTCCGAGGAAGTGCCCTTGACGATCAGTAAAAAAGGCCTCTACAGCTTCAATGTCCATGGGTCGGTGCCCTTCACCTTTTCGCCGTCCAATTGGGCCAAAATCAAGAACCAGGAAATGAGCGTCGACGCCGAGATGGACAAGGGGGATTTCAGCCTGATCATGTTGACCGGGTTGGTGCAAAAGGCCTCGGGGGCCATGGACTTCTCAGCCCACGTGGGCGGGACCTTGGATGACCCGGTCCTCAACCTGGACCTGGACCTTTCCAAGGCCTCGTTGGTGCCCGGGCAATTCGCGCACTCGGTGGACGACTTGAACGGGCGCATCAAGGTGCGGGACAACCACGTGGCGGTGGACGATTTGAACGCCTTGGTGGGCCATGACCGGATCTTCATTTGGACCC
>DATKNU010000123.1:0-17083 GCA_035541195.1 bacterium | reverse complement strand
GGCCTTGGTGGCCGAGGGGGTGAGGGAAGGATTGACGCCCGAGACCGCGGGTCTTTTGGTGGCCCAGACGGTTTACGGGGCCGCCCGGATGGCGCTGGAAACGGGGAAGAGCCCGGAAGCCCTGCGCATCCAGGTGACTTCGCCCGGTGGGACCACGGAGGCGGGTTTGGCGGCCATGGACCGACTGGGTTTCACAAAGGCCTTGGAAGAGGCCGTCAAGGCGGCCGCCCAGAGGGGCGCCGAACTGCGCCGAATGAACGAGTAGGGGGAAAAACGTGGGATTGTTTTTAAGCGCGCTGGCCTATGGTTTAACCTTCCTTTTACACCTGGCGGCCCTTTTGATCGCCCTAGAATGGGCGCTTCGGGCCCTGCCGGCGGCGGGGCTCAATCCCTTGCGCCGGTTTCTTTTCAAGGCCCTCTTCCCGCTCTTGAAACTGGGGCAAGCCTTGGGGATGAACCGCGAGGGGTTCGACTTGACGCCCGGTTTTTTGATGGTGACGATTCTTTTATTCAGCCGTTGGATCCTGCCTTGGATGGCCCTGGCGGGTTACCATTTGCGCGGCTAGCGGCTGGAGCCGACTTTAAAGAAGCGAGCCGCAATCCCACATAAGGAAGGGCAGACCCATGGCTGAACTTTTCGACCAGATCCAAGAAGCGCTCCAAGCCTTGCGTAAGAAAACCGCCTGGACGCCCAAGGTGGGCATCATTTTGGGAACGGGGTTGGGCGCCTTGGCCAAGGAAATCACCGAAACCACGGTCGTCCCTTACGACCAGATCCCCTATTTTCCCCTCTCCACGGTGGAGTCCCACGCCGGAGAGCTGGTCTTCGGTAAATTGGGGCCCACCCCCGTCGTGGCCATGCGGGGCCGCTTCCACCGCTATGAGGGCTATAGCCTGCAACAGGTGACTTTCCCCGTGAGGGTCATGAAGGCTTTGGGCGTGGAAGCCTTGTTGGTTTCCAACGCCTGCGGCGGCATGAACCGCGCCTTTGAGCCGGGGGACCTCATGATCCTTGAGGACCACGTGAACCTCATGGGGGACAACCCCCTCATCGGCAAGAACGACGACCGCTTGGGACCCCGCTGGCCCGACATGATCGAGCCCTATTCCAAGGAGCTCATCGCCTTGGCGGAAAAAATCGCCTGGGAAAAAAGAATCCCGGTGCGAAAAGGCGTCTATGTGGCGGTGACCGGGCCGAGCCTGGAGACCCGCGCCGAATACCGCTGGCTTTCGACTTTCGCCGACGTGGTGGGGATGTCCACCGTTCCCGAGGTCATCGTGGCCGTGCACGCGGGGTTGAAGGTCCTGGGCATTTCGGTCATCACGGATAAGTGCGTGCCCGATACCCTGGAACCCGCCGACATCTCGAAAATCATTAAAAACGCCCAGGCGGCCGAACCCCGATTGACGCTGCTCATGAAGGAAGTCGCCATGGCCCTGGATAAGAAATGAAAGGCGCCGCGTCGCCGTCCCGGGGCCGGTCTCGCGGGAAAGGGGCCTTAAGGCCCATTCGTTGGCGTTCGGGAGCGCTTTGGCTCTTGGAGCAAAGGCTGTTGCCCTTGAGGGAAAAGTGGGTCCGCACGGATAGCTTGGAGAAGGTGGCCAAGGCCATCGAGGACATGACGGTCCGGGGGGCGCCGGCCATCGGCATCACGGCGGCTTATGGCGTGGCCCTGGCGGGGAAGCGTTCCCGCGCCAAAACGGCCCCGGTTTTTCAAAGGGAAATGGAAAAAGCCATCGCCCGCCTGCGCCGGACCCGGCCCACGGCCGTGAACCTCTTTTGGGCGCTGGACCGCATGCAAAAGACCTTGGACCGGGTCCGACAGGCCCCCCTGGCGGCCCAGAAGAAAAGCCTGGAATCCGAAGCCCTTCAAATCCACCGGGAGGACGAGGCCCTTTGTGAAAAGTTGGGCCGGTGGGGGGCCCTGGCCTTGAAGGGGAAAAAGAACATCCTGACCCATTGCAACACCGGGGCCCTGGCCACCGGGGGGGCGGGCACGGCGCTGGCGGCCATCACCGCTTTGGGCCGTCAGAACCCCCGATTGCACGTCTGGGTGGATGAGACCCGGCCTTACCTGCAGGGCGCGCGCTTGACCGCTTACGAGATCGCCCACGCGGGAATTGATTTCCACCTGATCACGGACAACATGGCGGCCGCCCTGATGGCGCAAGGCAAGGTGGACGCCGTCATCGTGGGCGCGGACCGCATCGTGGTCAACGGCGACACGGCCAACAAGATCGGCACCTACGGGCTGGCGGTCTTGGCCCATCAACACCGAATCCCCTTTTATGTTTCGGCCCCCTCCACCACCTTGGACCTGACGAAAAAAACAGGGCGGGAGATCGTCATCGAGGAACGCGGCTCCCGGGAGGTCACCCATCCCCAGGGCGTGGCCATCACCCGGGGCGATTATCCGGTCTTCAACCCGGCCTTTGACGTGACGCCGGGCAGGCTGATCACGGGCATCATCCTTGAGGGCGGATTGGTGGGGCCGCCTTACGCCAAGAACCTCCCCCGGGCCGTCGGGAGGCGCCTGAGGCCGTGAGCGACCCCAAGGACCAACGCTACCAGGACGACCACTATTGCCTTTGCTGCGGCGATCGGAACCCTTTGGGCTTCAAGATGAAGTTCCGCTTCGAGGGCGAAAAGCTCTTGTCCGAGGTGTCGGTGCCGAAGGAATACCAGGGTTTCGCCGACGTGGTGCATGGGGGCATCCTGGGCACCTTGCTGGATGAGGTGATGGTGAACCTGCATTGGTTGAAGGGCCAAAAGACCGTGAGCGCCGAATACCAAGTGCGTTTAAAGGCCCCCTGCCCGGTGAACCGAAAGATCCTGCTCTCGGCCTGGCCGGTGGAGACCAAGCGGAACCTTTATTTCGTGGCCGGGGAAGCCCGGCTCGAGGACGGCACCTTGGTGGCGGAGGCCACGGCCACCTGCGTGAAATGGGCCTGAGGCCCTAATCCATTCTTGTACCCCCGCTTTTTTCTGTTAAACTGGGCCCTGGTTGAACCCATTCTAGGAGGACTTTCGAATGCCGAACGGCCGCAAACGTCACCGCAATAAGATCAAGACCCACAAACGCAAGAAGCACCGCCGTAAAATGCGCGCCCTCATGCGCCGCCAGGGCAGGCTCTAGTCCTTTCCCTCCGGTGAACCCGCCCCTTCACCCGCCCCGTAAGAACATCTTAAAATGGGTTTGGTTGTCCCTTCTGGCGGCCTGCGGGCTTTTGGCCGCCAGCGGGATCTGTGTCCGCCAAGCGGCGGACGTGCCCTTGGCCTGGTTGATCGGTTCTTGGGTGGGGGCTTTCGCCTGGCTTTTCATCTTGGACCGCCCCGGCGGTCTTTTCCAATCCGACCGGTTCCTCTGGGTTTTCACCACCACGGTGGGGCTCAGCCTTTTGGCCCAATCCACCGGCGCCGACCAGTCCCCCCTGATTTTGGCGGTTTTTGTGTTGATGGGGGTGGTGGCCTGGCACGGCGAAGCCAAATTCGCTTTTTGGGTCGCCATTCTTTTTTGCCTGCTGGAAGCCCTCTCGCTGCGCAAACAAACCACCGCGGGGCCCGAGGCTTGGGCCTTGTACCTGCGTTGGGCGGCGCTGTTGGTTTCGGCTTTTTTCCTCGCCCGCATCGTGAAGACCCGCACGGAAAAAGAGCAATTGGGCCAGCGGCTCGAGTCGCTCAAGCGGGAAGCGGACCGCTTCGCCCAGGCCGAGCCCTCTTCCTTCAATATTCCCAAGGACAAACTGCTTCGGGAAGAAAGCCGCCTGACCGCCCGGGTGGGCACCGTGATGGGCCTGGAAGAATCCCTGGGCCAGCAGGCGGCCTTGTTTCAAAAGGCGCTGAAGCTTCACAGCGCCTGCGTTTTCCTCTTCACCGCGCTGGAAGACAAGAAGGTCCTGCGGTTGCGCGCCTCGGCCTCCGCCTCGGACGCCTTGGCGCCCGACGTGACCTTGCTCCCCGGCGAAAGCTTGGTGGGGCTGGCCGCCAAGGAAGGCAAAAGGGTCCTGCTCAACCAGATGGCCGGCGAAAGCGCCCGGGCGCTGCCTTATTATTTGAAACCCAACCCCATTGGCTCCTTCTTGGCCCAGCCCCTCTATGGGCGCGACGCCACGGCCCCGGACGAAAGGGGGGACTTGGCCGGCTTGGTGGTCTTGGACAGCCTGTCGGAGAATTTCTTTGGAGACCATGAGCTGGAATTGGTGGAGGGCTTTTGCGCGAACCTGGAAGGGGTTTTGGAAAACAACAAGACCCTGCATTTCTCCAAGACCAAGAGCCGAAACCTGCACGCCCTCTACGAGGTTTCCAAGGAGTTTTCCACCCAGCTGAATTATCCCAAGGTGCTGCAGATCGCGCTTTCCACCGCGGTGGATATCCTGCCCTGCGACTCGGCCTATATCGCCATCGCCCATGAGGACGGCAAGGTTTTCGAGGTGGCGGCCACCTGGAGCCGCGTCAAGGCGGGGAACGAACCGACCCAATTGGATCCCGAGTTGGCGGTTTGGGTCCAGGCCAACCGCAAGCCCATCCGTTACACCCGGGGCCAGAAGGACCGGAGCTTGGTTTCCTTCGCCCGCCGGGAAGGGATGCTGGGATCCATCCAGTCCTTTTTGATGGTGCCCCTGATCGCCGGCGGGGACCTCTTGGGGGTGATCCGCCTCAACAGCCACCAATCGGACGCCTATCAGGAATACGACCAAGACGTGCTCAGCACCCTGGCCAACCAGACTTCCATGGCCATTAAAAACGCGGTGGCCGCGGACCAGATCCGGAATTTGGCGGAAAGGGACGGCCTCACGGGGCTCTATAACCACCGCTTCTTCCAGGAAAGGTTGGAGGAGGAGTTGGCCAAGGCCGACCGCTACAACAAGGATTTGGGCTTCCTTTTGATGGACGTGGACCATTTCAAGAAATTCAACGACACTTACGGCCATCAGGAAGGCGACAAGGTCCTGCGGGCGGTGGCCGAAATCGCCCAAGGCACCATCCGCCAAAAGGTCGATATCTTGGCCCGTTACGGCGGGGAAGAGTTCGCGGTGATCCTGCCCGAGACGGACCTGAACGCGGCCCGGGATCTGGCCGAACGGGTGCGCCGCAATATCGCGGACCATGCCTTTGAGTCCGAGAACAAAACCAGCTACAAGGTCACGGTCTCCATTGGGGTTTCCACCTATCCCTTTGACGCCCGGGAACAAAGCAAGCTCATCCAGGCCGCCGATGAGGGGCTTTACGAGTCCAAACGCCGGGGCCGTAATTGCGTGACCCTCTTTAAAGACATCCCGAAACCCGCTTCGGAATCCCGCTAGAGCTGGTCATCCATGGCCCGTCAAACGCCACCATATGTTGTGGTGTTTACGGTTTGGTGCCCACCGGTTGTTGTTTCCGGCGGGAAATATTCCAATTCCTTTTGAGCGGGCCACTTACGGCTTTTGCCCTTTTCGGCCCCCTTTACAATAAGCCTGTCATCGACCTCAATGCTTGTTGTCAACCTCCGATTCTTGAAAGTTCAGCCATGATTTTGACGATCCGGGAAATCGCCTCGAAATTACATGTTCACGAGCAGACCCTGCGCAATTGGGAGCGCTTCGGGCTTCTGAAGGTTTCCCGCATTGGGGGCAATCGCACCCGGATTTATGACTCGGGCGACCTGTCGCGTTGCAAGAAGATCCTCAGTTTTTCGGAAAAGGGAATTAATTTAAAGGGAATCAAGGTTTTGCTGGGCCGGGAGAAACAAAACCGCTCCAAGAGCCTGGCGGTTCCCGGAAAAGATTGAGTCGAAAAGAGCGCTGAAAGGGCGCTCTTGGGGTAAAAGGGAAGAGGGGCTAGAAACCCTTACAAATCAAGGCTTTTTAAACCATTCTTTCTTGACAGGTCAAAAAGCTTTGTCATAATGGCACTAATTTTTCGCCTCTGACGGAATTTTGAACTTCACAACGCCCCGCAACGCCTCTGGTTCAGACGTGCCGTTTCGTCCAGTTTTCCAAGCATGATTGAATTTCACTTTGGGAGTTTTTGTGGTCAACCCGGTCGGCTCCATTGATCCAATGATGATCCTTCAAAAAAGCATGGACGCTTTGGCGATCCAGCACGAGGTCATCGCCAATAATTTGGCCAACATTGAAACCCCGGGCTTCAAGCGCTCGGAGGTTTCCTTCCAGGACAAGCTGAAGGCGGTGTTGAACGTGAATGAGCCCTCGGCCCTCTGGCGCACCAACCCCAAGCATTTCCCGATCGCCGAAAAAGTTTCATTGGATAATTTCAAGCCGACCATCACCACGATCACGGACACCATCGGGCGCAACGACGGGAACAACGTGGACCTGGAAATGGAATCGGCCAAGCTGGCCGAGAACAACCTTCTCTATAACAGCCTGGCGGACGTGACGAGCCGCTACATCACGAACTTGAAGCACGCCATCACCGAAGGGAAGCAATAATCCATGGGCGCTCTTTCCGGCTTTTCCACCTCCTTCGCCATCACGGCTTCCGCCCTGACCGCGGAAAAATTGCGCATGGACGTCATTTCCAACAACATCGCCAACGCGGACACGACCCGCACGGTCGAGGGCGGGCCCTATATCCGCCAAAGGGTGGTTTTCGCCCCCCGGATTGACGCCACGCCCTTGTTCGCCCCCATGTTGGCCAACGCGACGGCCCAGGGCATGCCCGTGGGCGTGCGGGTGACGGGCATTATTAAGGACCCCAGTCCGCCCCGGATGGTTTATGATCCGGGTCACCCGGACGCCAATTCGGAAGGTTATGTGGCCTATCCGAACGTGAACGCCGTCAACGAAATGGTGGATTTGATCTCAGCCAGCCGCGCTTACGAGGCCAATATCACGGCTTTCAACGCGACCAAGTCCATGGCCTTGCAGGCCTTGAGCATCGGAAAATAAATTTATTATGGTTTCGAAAATCGTTTTTAATTGGAGCCGGTGATTCATGACGCCCTTTGAGCCTATTGAGCCGATTCAGATGGCGATCGCCCCCATTCAGGCCGCCGTGAACCCTTTGGGCACGGACCCGGTGGACAACCTGCCGGCGGTGGCCGCGGGCAACGCCATGGATTTCAGCGGGTTGATGAAAAAGGCCCTGACGGACCTGAACGCGAGCCAGGTGGGCGCCAATGACGCCATCAAAAACCTGGCGTCCGGCGGGGACGACAACCTGCATGACGTGATGATTTCGATGGAACAGGCGGGGATGACCCTGCAGTACGCCATTGAGATCCGCAACAAGCTTTTGGACGCTTATCAGTCGGTCATTCAGATGCAGATCTGATTTTGATTCGGTCTTCCTTCCGGGGAAGGCCTACTTTTGCGTGAGGACGAGGAATCCTTGAATAACTTCTTTCAACAACTCATTCAACAATTCCGGGACGTTTGGGGCCGTTTCAACAACACCCAAAGGATCCTGCTGGTGGCCATTCCGTCCTTGATCCTGGTGCTGTTGCTTTCCTTGGTGGCGGTCTCCTCCCGCTCCAAATACGAAATCCTCTACTCCCACCTGTCCCAGAAGGACGCCGCCGACGTGACGGCGGAGTTGAAAAAACAGAACATCCCCTACCACTTGGCCACCCAGGACGACACGGTGGTCATCCTGGTGCCTTCGGACAAGGTCTATGACTCCCGCCTGACCCTGGCCGGCGAGGGATTGCCCAAGGGCAACGGCGTGGGCTACGAGATTTTCGACCAGACCAAATGGGGCACCACGGACTTCACCCAGAAGGTCAATTACAAGCGGGCCCTGGAAGGGGAACTGCAGCGCACCATCGAAAGCCTGCAACAAATCGACAGCGCCCGGGTCAATATCGTCATCCCGGAGCCCGAGCTTTTCACCGAGCAGGAAAAACCCACCACGGCCTCGGTGGTCCTGCAACTCAAGGCCGATGAGCAACTCAAGAAGGAACAGGTCCGGGGCATCGTGCATTTGGTGGCCGCCAGCGTGGAGGGCCTCAAGCCCGAGAACGTGAACGTCATCGACGGCCACGGCAACATCCTGTCGAACTTCATCCAGGAAGAGGCCGAGGAGAACAACCCGGATTCGGCCACCGACGGCACCAACCTGACCCAGCAGGCCAAGCTGACCTTGCACCAGATGGAAGTGCAGCAGAATTTCGAGAAGGATTTGGAGCGCAAGATCACCACGGTCCTGACCAAGGTGCTGGGCAACGACCGCCTGGCGGTCTCGGTGTCCGCGGAGCTTGATTTTGACAAGGCCGAGAACGACTCCGAAATCTTTGAGCCCGTGGTCGACGGCCAGGGCATCGCCCGCTCCAGCCAAACCAAGAAGGAACAATACGTCGGGGACGCCGGCTATCCCTCCAACGTGGTGGGCGGCGTTCCGGGAACGGACTCCAACATCCCGGGTTACCAGGCCGTGGTGGGCAACGGGACCAACTCCCAATATTCCCGCGAGGAAAACACCACCAACTATGAGATCAACCGTACGGTGAAGCATGACGTGGTGGCCCCCGGGTCCCCCAAGCGCATTTCGGTGGGTGTGTTCGTGGACAACCTGCAGCCCCAGCAGGTGGACGCCATCAAGGCGGGCGTGATCGCGGCGGCGGGCCTGGACCTAAACCGGGGCGACCAGGTCGAGGTGGAAAACATGCCCTTCGACAACTCGGCGGAATTGGCCAGCCTGAAGGAGAGTCAGATGGAAACGCAGCAAAACTTTTACTTGTCGCTCGGCAAGATCGGCCTGTTGGTGCTGATGGTGCTGGGCATCCTGCTGTTCCTGAGGTCGCTGCTCAAGCCCAAGCGCGAGAAGCAATATGTGGATTCGCCGGACGACCTGGAGCTGGACGAAGAGCTGCCCATGCCCCAAGTGGAAGACATCATCAGCAACGAGATTTCCCCCGAGGAATTGGCGCGGGCTGAGGCGGCTCGGGAAGCCAAGAAGCGCGAGGCCATCCGCATGGAAGTGGCGGATATGGCCAGCAAGCATCCGGAGAACGTGGCACAAATCATCAAGAAATGGCTCTCGGAGGAGTAGCTTCCATGGCCAAAACCGACAAAAAAGTACCCCTCACCGGCGAACAAAAAGCCGCCGCCTTGCTGATCACCCTGGGGCCCGAACTGGCCGCCAAGGTGTACCAGCATTTGAAGGAGGAGACGGTCGAGCAGGTCACCCTGCAGATCGCCAACCTGCGCAAGATCTCGCCGGACGAAAAAGACGCGGTCATGCAGGAAGTGCTCAATATCGCCGCGGCCCAGGAATATATTTCCCAGGGCGGCGTGGAGTACGCCCACGAGATCCTGGAAAAGGCCCTCGGCGCCAACAAGGCCATGGAGATCATCAACCGCCTGCAGGGCTCCCTGCAGATGACGCCTTTCGACTACATCAAGCGCACGGACCCGCAGCAACTCTTGAATTTCATCCAGTCCGAGCATCCCCAGACCATCGCCTTGATTTTGGCCCATTTGACCCCCGACCACGCGGCCATCATCTTGGGGGCTTTGCCGGGGGAGATCCAGGTGGACGTGGCCACCCGCATCGCCATCCTGGACCGCGCCGCGCCCGATGTGGTCATGGAAATCGAGAGGGTCTTGGAACGCCGCATTTCGTCCATCTTCACCCAGGAATTCACCGCCGCGGGCGGCGTGAGGGCCTTGGCGGAAGTCTTGAACCGCGCGGACCGTTCCACCGAGAAGGCCATCATGGAAAAGCTCGAGGAGCAAAACCCCGAGTTGGCCGAGGAAGTCAAGCGCCTCATGTTCGTCTTCGACGACCTCATCAATTTGGACAACCGCACCATCCAACAGGTGCTGCGCGAAGTGGACGCCAAGGACTTGGCTTTGGCCCTGAAGGGCGCCAAGGAAGAGGTGAAGGAACATCTTTTGAAGAACATGTCCAGCCGCGCCAAGGCCATGATCTTGGAGGACATGGAAGTCATGGGCCCGGTGCGCTTGAAGCACGCCGAGGAAGCCCAACAGAAGATCGTCAATGTGGTTCGCCAATTGGAAGAAATGGGCGAGATCGTGGTGGCCCGCGGCGGCGAAGAAGAGGTCATGATTTAACGATGGGCGGGATTTCGCCAAAGGCGGCTTGAGGGCATGGGCAAAAGCGTCATCACCGATCACCAGTACCGTTATTCGGACCAGGGCTATGTGGTCGATAACGTGGCCTGGCAGGACGAGATCAAGCGCCGCCTCTGGGAAGAGGCCCAAAGGGCCCAGGCGGCCATGACGCCCGCCCCGGAAGCGGTTCCGGCCCTGTTGGAGGAATTGGCGCCGCCGGCGCCTACGGCGGAAGAGCTGAAGGCCCAAGAAGCGGCGAAGGCCGCCGAAGAAGCCCAGGCCTTGAAGGAACAGGCCGAGGAAACGGCTCGCCGGATTGAGGAAGAAGCCCGGGCGCGGGGGCGGCAGATTGAGAAAACGGCCCAGGCCCAAGCCGAGCAGTTGATCGCGGCCGCCGGTGAAAAGGCCAAGACGGAAGCGGAAAAGATCAAGGCCGAGGCCGCCGAGGCGGGCCGCAAAGACGGTTACGATTCCGGTTACCAGGCCGGATTGGGCGAGGGGAAGACCGAGGGCCAAAAGGCTTATTCGGGCGTGGTGGGAAACCTGAGTTCGGTTTTGCAAAAAACCGTGGAAGAACGCAAGGAGTTGCTGGGGGAGATGAAGCCCCTGCTGGTGGATTTGGTGGGGGAGGCCCTGCAGGCCTGCCTGAAGAAAAAGGCGAAGAGCGGGCCCATCGTGGTCCATTTCGTGGAAGAGGCCCTGAAAAAGGCCGTGGGCCGGGCCAGCTTGAAGGTGCATTTGAACCCCGCGGACGCGGAGGCGGTGGAAGCCGAGATCCAAAATTTGCAGTTGGCCGTGGGAGCCGGCGAGATTGAGCTGGTTCCGGACGCCCGCATCGAGCAGGGCGGTTGTCTTTTGGAAACCGAGGCGGGGTCGGTGGACGCCCAAATCCCCACGGTGGTGGGGCAGGTGAAGGACGCTTTGCGGGACAAGGTTTAGCCACTCGGGGGGGATGGAATGAATCCGGTTTTGAACGATATCCTTCCCTCGGCGGATGAGTTGAAGGGCCGGTTGAGCGGCTTGGAAGTGGCCCGGGAAAACGGCCAGGTGGAGCAAATCGTGGGCTTGGTGATTGAGTCCGTGGGCCCCGCGGCGTCGATTGGAGAGGCTTGTTGGATCACCCCCAACGAACCCAACCTGCCCTTGGTGTTGGCCGAGGTGGTGGGGTTCCGGCAGAACCGGGTGTTGCTCATGCCGCTGGGCGAGATGCGGGGCTTGGGGCCGGGCAGCCAAGTGGTGAAGACGGGGGCGCCCTTTAAGATCGCCGTGGGCGACGCGCTCTTGGGAAGGACCCTGGACGCCATGGGCAAGCCCATTGACGCCAAGGGGCCTTTGCCGATTTTGAACGAGCATTACCCGATCCACCGGGATCCGCCGCCCTCCATGGGCCGGCGGCGGGTCGAGCAGCGGGTGGCCACGGGTGTCAGGGTTCTGGATGGGTTGATCACGCTGGGCGAAGGCCAGCGGCTTGGGATTTTCGCCGGGTCCGGCGTGGGCAAGAGCACCTTGCTGGGCATGGTGGGCCGCAACACCGGCGCGGACATCAACGTCATCGCGCTCATCGGCGAGCGCGGCCGTGAAGTGCGTGATTTTTTGGAGCGGGATTTGGGGCCCGAGGGCCTAGCCCGCAGCGTGGTGGTGGTGGCCACCTCCGACCAGTCCTCGCTCTTGAGGATTCAGGCGGCCCTGGTGGCCACGACGATCGCGGAGTATTTTAGGGACAAGGGCAAGAAAGTGCTCTTGATGATGGATTCGGTGACCCGATTCGCCATGGCCCAGCGGGAAGTGGGATTGGCCATCGGCGAGCCGCCGGCCACCAAGGGTTATACGCCCTCGGTTTTCGCCGTGCTGCCCAAGCTTTTGGAGCGGGCGGGCAATACGGACCACGCGGGAAGCGTGACCGGGCTTTACACCGTTTTGGTGGAAGCCGACGACATCAACGAGCCCGTGGCGGACGCCTGCCGGGCGATTTTGGACGGGCACGCGGTCTTGTCGCGGGATTTGGCGGCGAGGAACCACTACCCGGCGGTGGACGTGTTGAACAGCGTGTCGCGCGTCATGAACGACGTCGTGACGCCCGAGCATAAGAGGGCGGCGGTGAAAGTGCGGGGCCTTTTGGCGGCCCTGAAAGGCGTGGAAGACCTCTTGGCCATCGGGGCCTATGTGCGGGGCACGAACCCCGCGGTGGACGAGGCGCTGAGGCGCCGGGATGAATTGGACGCTTTTTTGAAGCAGGAGCAGGACGAGGCCTCGGCGTTTGAGCAGACCCTGGCCCGGTTGAGCGGATTTTTAAGCTAAGGAGCCTATGGCGCGCGCTTTTACGTTCCGCTTGGACCAAGTGTTGGGCTACCGGCGCCAGCTGGAAAACCTCTCCATCCGCAAGATGGCGGAGGCCCAGGGGCAGCGCCAGCGGATCCAGGACGACTTGGCCCGGGGCCAGGACGCGCGAAACGAAACCGCCGATTGGTTCTCGGGCGAGGAGCGCCAGGGATCTTTTCCGGTGGAACAGGCCGCCCTTTACGTGGAGTACATGGAATTCCTCTCGGGCCAGGAGAAGGCCTTGAGGCGCCGGGAGAAGGAAGCGGAAGCGGAAGTAGAGAAGCGGCGGGCCGAAGTGGTGGCGGCGGCCAAGAAGCGCCGGTTGCTGGAAGCCTTGCGGGAGAAGAAGTTGGCGGCCCATGAGGCCGAGGTGTCGAGGGAAGAACAGGCTTTTTTGGATGATGTTTCATCGATCGCTTTCATTCGCCGCGATCGGGCGTCACGCGCCCGGCGGGCGTTCTAAAAAGGGGAGGTGGGATTGTGGATATAGCAACCGTTCTGGGGCTGTTTTTGGGCGTCGTGGGGATCATGGGAGGCGCCTTTATTGAAGGCATTCCCTTCCAGCACTTATGGGGCCTTTCAGCCTTCCTGATCGTGGCCGTCGGCAGCGCCGGCGCCACCATGATGAGCTTCCCGGCCGAAAGCATGAAGGAATTCATCCCGGTCCTGCGCAAGGCCTTCAAGCGCCAAGAGCTGGATCCGGGCGCCATCGTCACCCAATTGGTCGGCTTCGCCGCCAAGGCCCGCCGCGAGGGTTTGCTCGGCCTTGAGGAAGAGGCGGAAACCGTGGGCGACCCCTTCTTGAAGAAGGGCCTGCAGCTGGTGGTGGACGGCACCGACATTGAAATGATCCGCAACATCATGGAAACCGACATCGCGTTCCTGGAAGCCCGCCACAAGGTCGGGGAAAGCATCTTCGGCACCTTCGGCGGTTTCTCGCCGACCCTGGGCATCATCGGGACCGTGTTGGGCTTGGTGCACGCCTTGGGCAACCTGGGCGAGGGCGCGGCCAACAACACCGACGCCATCCTCCAGATCATCGGCGCCATCGCGACGGCCTTCATCGCGACCTTTTACGGTATCTCGCTGGCGAACATCTTCTTCCTGCCGATTTCCTTCAAGCTTAAGCAGAACAACTCGGCGGAAGTCCTGCTTCGGGAAGTGATGCTGGAAGGCATTTTGGCCATCTCCGCGGGGGACAATCCCCGCATTGTGGAAGAAAAACTCAAGGCCTTCTTGCCGCCCAAACTCAAGCTCAACATGGAAGCCCAAAAAGAGGCCGCGGCCGGCAAGGAACCCGCCTGATGAGCCCCTTGTCTCTCAACCAAGCGCGAGGAGTGCGATATGCCTAAGCGGCGCAAAGGGGGCCATGAGGCCGGATTGGAACTGGAATCCGGCGGTATGATGCGTTGGCTTTTGACTTACGCCGACATGATCACGCTTTTGCTCGCCCTGTTCGTCGTGTTGTTCGCCTTGTCGACCATCAACAAGGCGACGGTGCTGAAGGTCGTGCTGGACCAATTCAAGGCGGTGTTCGGCCCCATCCAGGGCAACATCACCGTGCTGCCGGCCCAGTCGGCCAATCCGGGCGTGCATTTCAAGATCATCCCGGCCGAGCCCGAGGAAGGCGGCCCGGGCGGCCCGAAAAAGCCCAGCGCCCCTCCAGCCAAGAGCGGGGACATGAACAAGGTGGAAAGCCAATTGCGCTCCCTGCTGGAGCCTCAATTGGGGGCCAAGAAGGTGCTCATCCGCAAGGAAGCCAGGGGGCTGGTCATCAGCCTCATGACCGACAAGGTTTTGTTCGACCTGGGGGATTACCACCTGAAGAAGGAAATGCGGGACATTTTGGACCCGGTTTCCAAGGTGCTCAACACGATCCCGGAGAACCAAATCGTGGTGGAGGGTCATACGGATGATTTGGCCATGGGCGGCAAAATCGCCGATAATTGGCAACTTTCGGCGTTGCGGGCCACTTCGGTTGTAGAATATTTGGTGACCGCCAGGGGCGTGGATCCGGGCCGTTTGTCGGCCGCCGGATACGGGGAGTACAAGCCCTTGGTTCCCAATGTCAGCGAGGCCAACCGGAGGTTGAACCGCCGGGTGGACATCGTCATCATGAAGTTGGACTAGTCTTTAGTTAAATTACGAGGAGGGATGGAAATGGCGGAACAAACAGACAAGGGCACCCGGAATCTACTGAATCTTCTGGTGCTTCTCAGCGGCATCTCGGTTTTAGGCATCATTGGTTTGGCCCTGGGGGAATATTTCCTGTGGGCGGCCAAGGCCAAGAACCAAGAGGCCAAGATCATCGAGCAAAAACCCGAGCCCGGCAAGATCATGGATTTGGGCAACTTCACGGTCAACTTGGCCGATGAGGACGCTTCGCGCTACGTCAAGGCCGAAGTCCAGATCGAGTACAGCCCCACCAACCTGCTCTTGGACAAGGAAGTCCAGCAACGGGTTCCCCAGTTCCAGGACATGATCAACGCCTTGCTGGGCGACTATAAGGCCGCCGAATTGTCCACCTCGGAGGGCAAGGAAAAGTTCCGCCGGGACCTGCAATTGAAGGTGAACGAGACGCTGAAGTTCGGCGCCGTGACCAATATCTTTTTGACCCAGTTTGCGATCCAATAACCTTTAGCGAGGAAGAAGGGTTTCATGGACGATCTTTTATCGGACGGCGAAGTAAGCGCGCTCCTTTCGGAGCTGGACGCGGGGATGACCGGTCCTGAGGGGGCGGAAGCCGCCTCGGGCTCCAACGCGCCCGAAACCGGCGTGACCCTGGACGAGCGCGGCCGTAAGATCAAAACCTACGATTTCAACCGGCCCAACCGCTTTTCCAAGGACCACATGCGGACCCTGGAAATGTTGCACGAGATTTTCTCGCGCGGGTTCACGGCCGCCGTGGCCGCCTATCTGCGCACGGTGGCGGAAATCAAGGTCGTGTCCGTGACCCAATTGCCTTTCCGCGAATACACCATGTCGTTGCCCCGGCCCGACTGTATTTTCGTCTTGAAGATGGAGCCCTTGGAAGGCTCCTTCCTCATGGAGATCAACCCCGAGCTGGTCCTGACCCTGATCGACCGGATCCTGGGCGGGCCCGGCAAGGCCCCCAACGCGGCGCGCGAGCTCACCTTGATCGAGCAATCGGTCATCGAGAAGATCGTCAACCGGGGCATGGAGAACCTGCAGGAAGCTTGGCTGAAGGTCGGCCATTTCCAGCCCAAGCTCACGGGTTACGAGACCACGGCCCAGTTCGTGCAGATCGTGGCGCCCAACGAGATCGCGGCGGTCATCGAGTTCGAGGTGAAGATCAACGAGATCACCGGCAAGATGTCCATGTGCATCCCCTATGTGGTGCTGGAGCCGGTCATCGGCGATTTGTCGGCCCAGAAATGGTTCACGGTGGGCAAGAAAGAATCCACCGTCGAGACCGTCGAGAACCTGACCAAGGTCATGAAGGGGACTTCGGTGCCCATTGTGGCCCAGGTGGGCAAGACCCAGATCAATGTGCGCGAGCTTTTGAACTTGAAGGCGGGCGACGTGATCCGCCTGAACACCAGCCCCCACGCGGAGATCGAGATCCTCATCGAGGGCCTCATCAAGCTCAGCGGCCGGCCCGGGGTTTCGTCCAAGAAAAAGGCCATTCAAATCACCCGGGTTCATTCCCGGGAAAACAATACTTAAGGCCGGGTGACCATGTCGAACGTCGAAAAGCTTCAGGCGGTTGGGGCGCAGGCGGCCCAGGGGATGGGGGAGACCCTGAATTCCCTTTTGGGGCGGGAAGTGCAGGTCCATTTCGCCCATGTGGATACCTTGGCGCCCGGCGCCGTGGCTTCGGCCTTGGCGGGCTCTTATTTCATCGCGGGTTTCGCGCTCTCGGGGGCGGTCAGCGGTTCGGGCTTTTTGGCGACCCGGGAGAAGGACGCTTCCATCATCGCCGATCTTTTGATCGGGCAGGACGGGACCAACGCCCCGGACAAGATGACCGAACTGCACTTGTCGGCTTTCGGCGAGGTGGTGAGCCAGTTGGGCGAGGCTTTCACCCAGGCCGTCCAGAAAACATCGGGCGCCAAGGTTTCCCTCCAAACGGGGGAAATGGCCGCCCAGGAGACCGGCGGGGTCGAGGCGTCCTTGAACCAATTGGGCCCCTCGATCGTGGTGTTCTCGTTCGGGTTGGCTTCGCAGGGTTTGTTGTCGGGGGATATCTACTTTTATCTCCCGGAATCGACGGCTCAACAGCTGGGCGATGGGGCAGGGAAACCGGCGGCGGCCAAGCCGGCCGCGGCTGTTCAACAAGGTGCGCCTCCGCAGGCCACCCCAACTAGGTCAGGAGGCGTTGTCATGCAACAACAATTGGAAAACGACTTTTCGGGAGCTCCCAAGGTGGGCGGGAATATCGCCTTGCTGATGGACGTGCCCTTGAAGCTCACGGTGGAATTGGGCCGTACCACCAAGTTGGTGAAGGAAATCCTGGCCTTGGCGCCCGGGTCCGTGGTGGAACTGGACAAGCTGGCCGGCGAAGCGGTGGACATCCTGGTCAATGAGAAGCTCATCGCCAAGGGGGAAGTGGTGGTCATCGACGAGAATTTCGGCGTTCGGATCACGGAAATCATCAACCCCGAGGAACGGTTAAGCGCCGTTCAATCCTGACCCCTCCGTTCCCGGCCCGGCTTTGATGGTTTCCCATCCGGATGGATTTTGGTTGCGCTTGAAAAAAACGGCGGGCCTCGCCGTGGCGCTT
>DATKNU010000122.1:0-2411 GCA_035541195.1 bacterium | reverse complement strand
AGCGGCCATGGATAGGCGGTTTGAACATCCCAATAAGCGCCCAAAACCAGGATGAAGTTGAAAAAAACAAATATTCGCCGGTAAAGCAGCTGGGAAGCCGAGGTGGGGCAGAACCGGTCCGTCAACCGGGCGAGCGCGGTGCCTAGCAAGGGAAGGAAAACCCAACTTAATAAATAAAGCTCATATTGCGGGGTTTTGTTGTCGGGTTTCAATTGCACGAGATCGAGCCAAATCCTTGAGACGAACAAGAAAACCATCAATCCCTGAAAAGCGCTCAGGAGGCAAAAATCAAAGTTGGGGTTGGCGGTAGGATGAGGCTGGGAAATAGGGGCGGGGTTTGTTGTGTGTGTTTTAATTTTGCGCACGATGGATTTCATTGCGGAAGGGTTTTGTTTAGGTTCGGGAGGGTAAAGCGTGGGTCTTCAAGTTTGAGCCCGATGGAAATACTACACGATACATATGTCCCTTGACAGCATTTTTTGCCTTCGGGGCCGATCCAATAAAAAGGCGCCCACTTTCGTCGCTGGGAAGCGCCAGGGGTCGGGCGGCTCTTATGGCGAGCTTCGCCGCCACGCCCGTGATTCGCTGTTTCGTGGAAGATTTTTGGTGCTTTTGGCGCTTTCGCTCACTGCTGTCGCCAGAAAAAACCAAAGGTGACGATGGGGCCAAGTCTTTTTCCCGCTTGCCCTTCGTTCGACGGAACCTTTATCATGGATTCAATTTATCTTATTTCCACTGGAGCAGTTTTGGATTCCTTCGCCCAGATCCGACTGAAAGCCTACAAGCGCCTGCTCCAAATGCATTTTGAGAGCGGCGTGGGCCATATCGGCGGCAACCTCTCGAGCCTCGACACCCTCTTGGTGCTTTACCATCAAGTCCTCCAAAAAGACGATCTTTTCATCCTTTCCAAAGGCCATTCGGCCGGCGCCCTCTATGTGGCGCTTTGGTCCCTGGGCCGCCTGACGGAGGGGGACCTGAAGAGCTTTCATGGGGAAAAAACCCTCGTCAGCGGCCATCCGGCCCCCAAATGGAGCTCCGACATCCTTTTTGCCACCGGCAGCTTGGGCCACGGTTTTTCCTTGGCCGCGGGGGTGGTGTTGGCCAAAAAGCTCAAAAAAGAACCGGGGCGGGTCTTTTGCCTGATGTCCGACGGGGAATGGCAGGAAGGTTCCAATTGGGAGGCGCTGATCTTCTCCGTGAAGAAGGAACTGGGCCCCTTGGCCCTGGTCATCGATTGGAACGGGTTACAGGGCTTCGGGCGCACCCAGGACATCGGCGGGCTGGATCCTTTTGCCGAGAAACTGAGGGCCTTGGGGATGCCGGTGGAGGAAATGGACGGCCACGATCCCATCGCCCTCGAGAAGGCTTTGAACCGCCCCTATCCGGCCTTGAGGACCTTGATCGCCCATACCCACAAGGGCCGGGGCGTTTCCTTCATGCAGGACAAGATGGAATGGCATTACAAACCCCTCACCGAGCCCCTTTACCGACAGGCCTTGGAGGAGATCGAGAAGCTCCAGGGGGGCGCGTCATGAGGGTGGAACTTTGCGACGCGTTGGTGCGCCATTGCGTGGACCCGAAATTCGTCTTCCTCACGGGCGACCTGGGCTTCATGGCCTTGGAACCGCTGCAGGAAAAGGCAGGGGGGCGCTTCATTAACGCCGGGGTGGCGGAGCAGAACATGGTGGGCGTGGCCGCGGGGTTGGCCAGCCAGGGCCTGTCCCCCTGGCTCTACAGCATCGCGCCTTTCATTTACGCCAGGCCCTTTGAGCAAATCCGCAACGACGTGTGCCTGCACGACCTGCCGGTCAAGCTCATCGGCAACGGCGGCGGCTACGCTTACGGCGTCATGGGCGCCACCCACCACGCCCTGGAGGATTACGGGGTCCTCTTGACCCTCCCGAACCTTCGGGCCTTCGTGCCGGCTTTCGGCGCCGACATTCCCGCGGTGGTGGAAAAACTGATGGGTTTCGCCCACCCGGCCTACCTGCGCCTGGGGCGGGACGAGAAACCCAAGTCTTTGGAGCCGCCGCCTTATTCCCAATGGCGCAAGGTGACCGAGGGCCGGGGCGCGGCGGTGGTGGCGGTGGGCCCCATCGCGGGAGCGCTTTGGACGGCGCTTTTGGAGCTGGTGGATGAGGAAAAACGGCCCAATCTTTGGGTGCTCAGCGAGCTTCCGGTGGCCCCCGGAGAGATGCCGGAAGCCCTTTTGGGCGACATCGCCCATTCAGGGCATTTGGCCGTGGTGGAGGAGCATGTGGCCCATGGCGGCGCGGGGGAGATGCTGGCGCGAAATCTCTTGCTGAAGGGCTTGCCGCCGAAACGGTTCAGCCATTTCCACGCCCAGGGTTATCTTTCGGGCTATTATGGCTCCCAGCTGTTCCACCGGCAGGAAAGTAATTTGGCGCCGG
>DATKNU010000121.1:0-16051 GCA_035541195.1 bacterium | reverse complement strand
TTGGATGACCTGTCCGAAAACGGCGTATCCTCCATCCAGATGCGGGACATCGGCCAGACAGACGTAGAACTGGGAAGAGGCCGAGTTGGGGTCCTGGGACCGGGCCATGCCCAAGGCGCCTTTAAGGTGTTTGTGGCCGGTGACCTCGAGGGGGATGGTCTTGTCCGCCCCCCCCATCCCGGTTCCCAAGGGATCGCCCCCTTGGATGACGAAATTGGGCACATGGCGGTGGAAGATCAGGCCGTCATAAAAAGAGGATTCCACCAATTCGATGAAGTTCCGGGTCGTGACGGCGACATCCGGGAACAGCTCGGCGACGAAAACACCCTTGTTGGTCTCGAACTTGATCATCGGATTGGCCGAAAGGGCGGGCTTTGGCGCGGCGGGATGGAATTTCTTCCTCGGTTTGCTTTTGGGTTTGGCGCTCTTCTTCAATTTCTTGGCCACGGATCTCTCCTAAGGGATTTGTCTGGGTCATTGGCAACGGGGACATTCTAGATCGCCGTTCGGTCCGCATTCAATGGAGCCAGGCGGTTCTTTCCGTGGGGCCGGCAGGGAGGGCCTATTCCGGTCCCGGTGGCGGTTCCTTCCTTGACTTCCCTACCCTCGTCCCCTAGAATTTGCTCTCTTTTGCCGGATTTTTCGGTGAAATCTCGTCCGACCCCATCGTCTAGAGGCCTAGGACACCTGGTTTTCATCCAGGCAACACGGGTTCGAATCCCGTTGGGGTCACCATTTTCACCCCTTTCTTCCCCGCGGAGTCCGCCATGATTAAAGTCGGCATTTATGGAGCCACCGGTTACATGGGCGGTGAAGCCCTGCGCGTTTTGCTGGAGCACCCCCAAGTCCGCCTGGCCTGGATCACCAGCCGCCAGGAAACCGAGCTGTCCGACCACCACCCCAACCTTTTCGACTCGCCCCTGCGCTTCATCCGGCCCGAAGCCATCACGCCCTGCGACGTGGTCTTCATGGCCGTGCCCTCGGGCGTTTCCATGGAGATGGCGCCCAAGCTCATCAAGCAAGGCATGAAGGTCATCGACCTGGGGTCCGATTTCCGGCTGGAAAACCGGGCGGTCTGGGAAAAGGTCTATAAGCGCAAACACACCAGCTGGGCCCAGGCCCAAAAAGCCGTTTACGGCATCACGGAGCTGCGCCGGGACGAGATCCGCGGGACTTCCCTGGTGGCCAATCCGGGTTGTTTCGCCTCGGCGGCGATCCTGGGATTGGCGCCCCTGGTCGAAAACAACTTGGTGGATTTGGGCAACATCACGGTGGACGGCCTTTCGGGCACCGCCGGCGTGGGCGCCGAGCTGTCCCGTCCGGCCCATCACGCCGAGATCGGCAACAACCTCATCCCCTACAACGTGGTCAACCACCGGCATACTTACGAGGTCGAACAGGAGCTGTCGCGCCTCTCGGGCAAAAAAGTCAGCGTGCATTTCACGCCCATCTACGTGCCCATCATCCGGGGTGTGTTGGACATTTGCCACGCCTTCCCCAAGCGCAAGATCACCCGGGAGCAATTGTTGGACCTCTACCGGGACTATTACCAGGGCGAGTTTTTCGTGAAGGTTTACGACCTGCCGAAGGAAAAGGGCGTGTCTTGGCAGTACAAGCCCTACCCTTGGGTGAACACGGTTTCCGGGACCAACTACAACCTCATCGGAATGGACGTGGATGAGGAGCGCGGCCGGATCGTGATTTTCAGCGCCCTGGACAGCATCGGCAAGGGCGGTTCCCACGCCGGGGTCCAAAACATGAACCTGATGTTCGGCTTGGACGAGACCACCGGCCTCACCCGGCACGGCCTGCACCCCATCTGATGACAAGTTAGGAATGAGGAGTGCGGAGTTAGGAGTTTTAACCCGAGAATCAAAATCCCGCTTCATCGCGCTTCAGATGTAAATCCTTAAGTTTGGCCGCCGACTTCGAACTTCTAACTCCTCACTTCTAACTTTTTTAGCTTTCCCCCCAATCGACCTGGTCCAAAAGCGCCCAAACCGCGCCGCCTTCCTTTTCCACCGGCACCCGGTAAAGGGCCGCGCCGTTGCAGGGCCCGCTCTCGCATTCCCCCGTCTCGGATCGGTACAAGGCCCCATGGCTTTTGCAGACCACCCACCGACCGTCCTCGGTTAAAAAATCATTGTCATCGTAATCCAACCCCACCATCCAATGGCGGCAGAGGTTCAGGTAGGCGTGATAATCGTCCCCCCGGCGCAGCAGGAAGGCCTCCGTCACCCGGTCGGCCCGGCGGAGGCTGAACTTCTTCGTTTGGCCGTCCTTCAACTCGTTTAAACCCGCTATTTTTTGCCGCCGGTTTTTTTTCGGCTTACTCATGGGGCCGGATCCGTTTCAACCGGGCGGAGAAAAGCCAAACCGCCAAGACCCACCCCAAGCAACCCCATGGGAACCAATGGCCCCCCCGCGCGTAAACCGAGGGGCCGGGGGACTCATAAACCGGCAAGGTCAAAAGGGTCTGCTCGAAAAGCGGCGTCTGTCCCAAGATCCGCCCCAGGGGATCCGTGGCCAAGGACACCCCCGTGTTGGCGCAGCGGAACAAGGGCTTGCGTTCTTCGGCGGCCCGGACCACCGCCATCATGGCGTGTTGGTAGGCGCAGGCGGTTTGCCCATACCAAGCGTCGTTGCTGATGTTCACCAGTACGTCCGCCCCCGCGCAAGCTTCCCGGATGTCCTCGGGGAAAATGGCTTCATAACATATCACCGGCGAGTAAGTGAAGCCCCCGGCGGGAAAGGAACAATAAGAAGGCCCGGGTTGGAAACTTCCCAAATCCCGGACCACCGGCCCCAAGAACCAAAGGTACTTTTGAAAGGGCACATATTCGCCGAAAGGCACTAGGTGCCGTTTGCGGTAGACGCCCTGGGGCCTGCCGTCGGGTCTAAAGTGGACGGCCGCGTTGTAGTCCGCTTCCGGCGCTTGGCCGCCGCGGGAAAGGTCGAGGCAACCCGCCAAAAGCGGCGTCCCCACCCGCCGCACGATGCCCGAGACCCGCTTGAAATCATTGGGCGTCCAAAGCAAAAAAGAAGGCGCGGAGGTTTCGGGCCAGAGGATGAGGTCGGGCTTTCCCCGTCCCGCCGCCAGGGTCCACTTCTCAAGGCGCCGATAGGTTTCGTCGGCGTAAGCGCGGTCCCACTTCACCGATTGATCGATGTCGGGTTGGACGATCGCCACGCTTCCCTTCAAGGCCAAGGGCGTTTGGCGGACCCGCCAGGAACCCCATCCGAAGATCAGGACCAAAAGCACCGGGGGTAAAAGCCAATAGCGGGGCCAACGCCCCTTCTCCCCCCCAAAAAAGAAGACCAGCCCCCGGGCGAAAGAAGCATTGACCCAAACCACCAAAAAAGTAAGGGCGTAAACGCCTCCCAAAGAGGCCAAGACCAAAAAAGAGGGATAAGGCGCCAAGGCGTAACCAATTTGTCCCCAGGGGAATCCGCCGAAAAGCCAGTGGGTGCGGATGAACTCCATCCCCACCCAGAGGGCCGGGATCCAAAGCCCCAAAAAGTCCCCCGGGCGCCGGCGCCATCCCGCGGCCGCCCACCCCAACAATAGGGGAAAAAGGCTTTGGTAAAGTACCAGGGCCAGCCAAGCCGGCAGGCACAAATATTGGACTTCTTTGATGAAGAGGATCCAATAAAGGATTCCCCCGAATTGGGCCAAGCCGAAAACCCAGCCGAAAAGGGCTCCCTGCCCGGGGCTGGCTTCCCGCAAAACCCAAAAGAAAGGGACCAGGGCGATCCAGGCCAGGGGCGCGCCCCAAGGCGTCAAGGTCTTGTCCAGGAAGTTCGGAAGGGAAAGGCAGACCAAAAGACCGCTTAAAAGGCAAAAGCCCAGGGATTGGCGCTTGGACAGGGGGTTCATGCGGCCATTATGGGATCAAAGCCGGAATCATCCAGGGAAAAAAAGCCGGTTATTTTTTACGGGGTTTGCCGGTGGATTCGCGGATGATCAAATCCACGTCGAATCCCCGGTGCAGGTACTCGATGGGCGTGCCGTTGAGGATGGAATGGGCGATGTTCACCGAGGCCTTCCCCATTTCCAACAACGGCTGGTGCAGGGTGGTCAGGGAAGGGTCCGCCAAGCGCGCCACGTAAGTGTCGTCGAACCCGATGATGGAAAGATCCTGGGGCACCGCCTTGCCCTTGTGGCGGGCCGCCTTGATGACGCCGATGGCCATGGTGTCCGAGACACAGCAAATGGCGGTCAGGTCCGGGTTCTTTTCCAGCAGTTCCTTGCCCAACTGATAGCCGGCGTCCAAGGTGAAGGGGTCCGGGCGGAAATGGGAATAAACCACGTTTTGCTCCTGGAAAGGGATGCCGTGGTCCCGCAGCGCGTCCCGATAACCCGAAAGCCGGTCCTGGCAGATTTTCAAATGTTCAGGGCCGTTCACGAATCCCACCCGCTTGTGGTCGAGCGAAAGCAGGTAGGCCACGGCCTTGTAGATGCCCTTGCGGTCCTCGGCTTGCAGCGTGGGGATCTTTTCCAACAGGTGGTTGGGGCCCTCGAGCGCCACGGGCTGCAGGATGATGAGGGGTAATTCTTCCTTTTGGAACCGCTCCAACACGGCGTCTTCCATCGGAACCGACAGGGCGATGACGGCGTCGATGCGGCGCTCGCCCAAAATGCGGTCATAGATGTCGTTGAACTCTTCCAGGCTCCCGTTGCAGTTGTAGATCTTCAAATCCACGTTGGCGTGGCGGCACTCCATCTCGATGCCGCGGATGATCTCATTGTAATAAGGCGAGTCGAACATGGTGCCGAAGATGCCGATGGTGTTGGTGCGGGACATCACCAGGCTGCGGGCGGCCACGTTGGGGTAATAATTGAATTTCTTGATAGCCTCCAAAACCTTGGTCCGGGTTTCGGCTGAAATCCGGGGGTTCTGGTTGATCACCATGGAAACCGTCGTGTGGGAAACCCCGCAATACTTGGCGATTTGTTTTAAAGTGGCCCGAGACCGGCTGTTGAGCATGATAACGTTTTAAACTCCCGTTTAAAAAATCGGCTAGGGCTTCGTGGGGGCGGCGGGCTTCGGAGCGGGGGCCTGGCCCGCGGCGGCTTGGGCGGCTTGTTGTTGCTTCTCAATCGAGTCCGCCACCGAACTGCTGGGCCCTTGGAGCCGGGGCCAAACCGACAATCCCAAACACAACAACATGAAAAGCGCGGCCAAGATGGTGGTGAATTTGGTCCAGAAGGTCTTCCCGCTGGTGCCAAGCAGGCTTTGGCCGGTGCCGGCGAAAAGTCCGCCGCCCGCGCTCTTGGGTTGTTGGATCAGAACCACCCCGATGAGCAAAAGAGCGGTCAAAACAAACAAGATCATGAACAAGGTATACATGGTTCTCCCCGAATGAAGATTGGCGGGCCTTTTAACCCGGCCCTGGTTTCCGCTGAAACCAAAGGGCCCCGGAAGGGCCCTTTTGAAACTGGAGGTTTATCTTAAGTTAAACCAGGCCCAAAATGCCAAAAAAATGAGCGCAGGGGGCCCTTAAAAACGGACTAAAGCCTCAAAGGAATCGACTTTAAGGCTGGCCCCGCCCACCAAGGCTCCGTCGATGTCCGGTTGGGCCATCAATTGCTTGATGTTCTCCGGCTTCACGCTGCCCCCATATTGGATCCGAAGGGCCTCCGCGGCTTGGGCGTTGTAGCGCCCCCCCACCCAGGCCCGGATGAAACGATGGACGTCGTTGGCCTGCTCGGGCGTGGCCGTCTTGCCGGTCCCAATGGCCCAAACCGGCTCATAGGCGATCACGATCGAAGCCAGATCCGCCAGGCTGATGTTCTCAAAGCACCCTTTCAGTTGGGCCTCAATGACGGCCTCGGTCCTGCCCGCTTCCCTTTCCTGGAGGGTTTCGCCCACGCAAAGGATGGCCTTGAGGCCGTTCCTGAGGACATTCTTAAGCTTCAGGTTGATCCGCCCGTCGGTGTCGTTGTCATATTGGCGGCGCTCGGAGTGCCCCAAGATGACATAGGCGACGCCCGAGGCCTTCAACATGGAGGGGCTCACGTTGCCCGTGAAGGCGCCCTCGTTCTCCCAGTGGGCGTCCTGGGCCCCCGCCTTGATCTTGGAAAAACCCAAGGCCTCCACCACGGGAAAGAGCGAAAGCGCCGTGGGGCAAATCACGATCTCGCGGCCCTCCACATCCTTCAACTTCTCGGATAGCTGGCGGGCGAAATCCACGGACTCCTTGACGGTTTTGTACATCTTCCAGTTTCCGGCGATGATGGGGGTACGGGACATGTTGTTTTCCTTTCGAAACCTTTTCGGGATGAATTCAAAATCAATTTCACCGCCAAGAAACCCAAAGGTAGAAAACCTTTTATTTCTTGTGGCTTAACGCGACAATTCCTGGAAGTTGTTTTCTTCCCAGCCGCCGGCTTCGCCTCTTCGCGGCCGGATGCGGCAAACCCTTTATTTCTTGTCGCTTAACGCGACAATTCCTGGAAGTTGTTTTCTTCCCAGCCGCCGGCTTCGCCTCTTCGCGGCTCCGCCGGAAATCCGGCTGGATGCGGCAAACCCTTTATTTCTTGTCGCTTAACGCGACAATTCCTGGAAGTTGTTTGCCTTCCATGAACTCGAGGGAAGCCCCGCCGCCGGTGGAAATATGGGACATCTTGGAAGCCAGCCCCATTTGGGTGACCGCCGCCACCGAATCCCCGCCGCCCACGATGGTGATGGCCCCCTTTTCGGAGCATTCGGCCATGAGCTTGGCGATGGCCAGGGTGCCCTTGGCGAAGGGTTCCATTTCAAAGACCCCCACGGGACCGTTCCAAAAGATGGTCTTGGCCGACCGGATGAAGGTGGCGTACTTCTCGATGGTGTTCGGGCCGGCGTCCAACCCTTCCCAACCCGGCAGGATTCCGCCGCGGGGCACGATTTTGATGTTGGCCTTGGCGTCATATTTGTCGGCGATGACGTGGTCGATGGGCAGCAACAAGGGCACATCGGTGTCGATGGACTGGGTCATGAGCGCCTTGGCCAAGTCGATCTTGTCGTTTTCCACGATGGAATTGCCGATCTCCATCTTGCGCGCTTTCAGGAAGGTATAGGCCATCCCGCCGCCGATGATGAGCACATCCACGACCTTCATCAGGCTCTTGATGACGTCAATCTTGGAGGAAACCTTGGAGCCGCCCACGATGGCCACGAAGGGCCGTTGGGGGTTGGACAGGGCCCCGCCCAGATATTGGATTTCCTTCATCATGAGGAAGCCCGCGGCGGCCTGGGGCAGGAGCTTGGCCACGCCCTCGGTGGAAGCGTGGGCCCGGTGGGCCGTGCCGAAGGCGTCATTCACGTAGATATCGGCCAGGGCCGCCAACTTTTTGGCGAAGGCCGGGTCGTTTTTTTCTTCCTCGGGATGGAACCGCACGTTCTCCAGCAGGACGACGTCGCCGTCCTTCATGGCCGCCACTTCTTTTTCCACCTCGGGCCCCACGCAATCGGTCAAAGCCTTCACGGGTTTCTTCAAAAGCTCGGAGAGCCGCGCGGCCACGGGCTTGAGGCGCAATTTCTCGTCCACACCCTTGGGCCGGCCCAAATGGGACGCCAAAATGACCTTGGCGCCCTTGGCCGACAGGTACTCGATGGTCTTGAGGGATTCCCGGATGCGGGTGTCGTCGGTGATCTTATCCCCGTCCAGCGGCACGTTGAAATCCACCCGCACCAAAACCCGCTTGCCCGCGGGGGATAAATCCTCGACCGACAATTTCTTGACCGTCATGGCGTCTCCTTACGTATTAAGGTTTTTTCTTGGCTTGGATGTCCGTCTTGAAGGCCTCGGCGATGGTGGAAAGGGCGCCCAAGGTGCCGCTGGCTTCCAACGGCAGGAAGATCTTGGTGGCCTGGCCGTCGGCCACGTTGGCCAACATTTCCATGTATTTCAGCGCCAAAAGATCCTGGGTGGGGTTTCCCTCGTGGATGGCCTTGAAGACCGTGGAGATGGCCTGGGCCTCGCCCTCGGCCAAGGCGATCTTCTGGAACTTGTTGGCGCCCGCCACCTGCTCGATGGCCGCGGCCTGTCCCTCGGCGCTCAGGATCGCCGATTGCTTCTCGCCTTCCGCCCGGGTAATGGCGGCCTGCTTGATGCCCTCGGCCTCGATGATGGCCGCCCGCTTGGTACGCTCGGCCTTCATTTGGGCGCTCATGGCGTTCACGATGTCCGCCGGGGGGTCGATCTTCTGGATCTCCACGCGGGTCACCTTCACGCCCCACTTGTCGGTCACGTCATCCAGCACTTCCCGAAGCTGGGTGTTGATGCGCTCCCGGCTGTTCAGGGTCTCGTCCAGGGCCAGTTCGCCGATGGTGTTGCGCAGGTTGGTCTGGGCCAGCTTCATGGCGGACTGTTCGAAATAAAGCACGTTGTAGACCACCTTAAAGGGGTCGGTGACGTGGAAATAAATCACCGCGTCCACCGCCACCACCACGTTGTCCTTGGTGATGACTTCCTGGGGGGGCACGTTGATGAATTGCTCGCGCATATCCACTTTGCGCATGTTCTCGAAGGGCGGGAAGATGATGGTCAGTCCCGGGTCGGCTGTCTTGCTGAATTTTCCCAGCCGCTCAATGAGCCCCTTTTCAAAGGGGCGCACGATCTTGACAGCCTGGGCCACGTAAATAAGCGCGAACACCAACAGGATCAAAAGCATCGGGCCTCCTAACGAACTGATGAATTCCATACCCACCTCCCCCGGCCTAGGCCGGTTTTCGCGTTTCCACCATCAGCCGGTTGGACCGCACTTCCCTCACCGACACCAAGTCCCCCAAAGCCAGGGGCCGTCCGTCCAAAGCCTCGACCAACCAGGACTCGCCCTCCACCGTGGCGTAAACCTTGGCGGGCGACAGGACCTGGGTGACGCGGCCCTCTTGGCCCACCAAGGAGTCCACATTGGCCAAACGGCTGGATTTTCCGGAAATTTTAGCGGCCCACCGGCGGCTGACGGCGACCAAGAGGATGGACGAGAGGGCGAAGCAGGCGTACTGGGCCCAGTCCGGACCCAGCCAAAAACTGGCGACGGCGGTCAGAACCGCCCCCGCGCCGATCCAAAGGAAGAAAAAAGAAGCGGTGGCGACCTCCAGGGTGAACATCACGACCGCCAGAAGCCCCCACCATAGCGCTGGACCCATGCGCCCGCCTTTTCCCGAATTGGGAAGCTTTTACTTCTTCGAGGCCATGTACTCCACGAGGTCGACCACGCGGTTGGAATAGCCCCACTCGTTGTCATACCAGGACAGCACCTTGACCATGTTGCCGCCCGTCACGTAGGTCGACTGGGCGTCCACGATGGAGGAATGCGGGTTGCCCTTGAAGTCCATGGAAACCAGGGGCTCCTCGGTCACGTCCAGGTAGCGGTCGAGCTTCGCGCTCTTGGCCGCTTCCTTGAGGGCGTTGTTGACGTCTTCCTTGGTGACGGTCTTGGAGAGTTCGGCCACCAGGTCGACCACCGAAACCACCGGGGTCGGCACGCGGATGGACAAACCGTCCAGCTTGCCCTTCATCTCGGGCATGACCAATCCGATGGCCTTGGCGGCCCCCGTGCTGGTGGGGATCATGTTCAGGCTGGCGGCGCGGGCGCGGCGCAAGTCCTTGTGCGGGAAATCCAAGGTGACCTGGTCGTTGGTGAAGCTGTGGATGGTGGTCATGAGGCCCTTCACGATGCCGAACTTCTCGTGCAGCACCTTGGCGAAGGGGGCCAAGCAGTTGGTGGTGCAGGAGGCGTTGGAGACCACATGGTGGTTCTTGGGGTCGTACTTGTCCTCGTTCACGCCCAAGACGATGGTGATGTCCTCGTTGGTGGCCGGGGCCGAGATGATGACCTTCGTCACGCTGTCGCGAAGGTGCGCCTTGGCCTTTTCCTTGTCGGTGAAGAAGCCGGTGGATTCCACCACATATTCCACGCCCACGGTGCCCCAGGGGATCTGGGCCGGGTCACGCTGGGAGAAAACCTTGATTTCCTTGCCGTTGACCGAGATCGAGCCTTCGCCGGCCTTGATGTCGGCGTGCAGGTTGCCCAGCACCGAGTCGTACTTCAGCAGGTGGGCCAGGGTCTTGGAATCGGTCAGGTCGTTCACGGCGACGATTTCGATGTTGGGGTTGCTCATCGCGGCGCGGTACACGTTGCGCCCAATGCGACCAAATCCGTTGATGCCGACTTTAATGGCCATGCTGTTCCTCCGAATTTTTATCCCTCAGGGGGGATCCTCGGCCCAAAAGGGCCCCAAATGAAGCGCTAAGCTAACACAGGGCCTTGGCAGGGTCAAGGCGCAAAGGCCCCAACCAGGCCCGTTTTAAAGCGGTTCGGAGGCTGGATCGCCGTGGAAATTCCGGGGGGTTCGCCCGAAAACAACCGCCCTCACCCTCGGGCAACCGGCCGCCCGCAGGGTCTTGGCGCACTCTTCCAAGGTCGCGCCCGTGGTGAGCACGTCGTCCACCAGCACCAGCGAGGAAGGGATCTCCCGGGGGCCGGCGTAAGCGAAGACGCCCCTCAGGCTCCGCAGGCGTTTTTCGCGGGGCAGGGACATTTGGGCGGGGGTCGAAACTTTTTTCCTCAACCAATCCCCCAAGGGTTTTCCCGCCGACGCCGCGAGGGTCCGCGCCAAAAGCCTGGCTGGATGGTATCCCCTTTCCCGTTCCCTTTCAGGGCTCAAGGGCACCGGCACCAGGGCCGCCACGCCGTCCCAAAAAGAATCCGGGATTTCCCCGGCCATGCGGCCCGCCAGCTTCCGGGCCAAGGACTCCATCCCCTCGAATTTGAAGGCGTGGTGCGCCAAGCGCAGGGGCCCCGCATAGGCGCCGAAAGCCCGGGTTCCTTCCAGGGCGTAATCCCCCCCGCCGCAGTCCAAGCAACGGGCCCGAACCGAGCCCTCAAAAGCCCCGGGGGGCAGCGAAATCCCGCAATGACCGCAGCGGGGATCGGCGTAGGGCTTTATGGAGTCAAAACAAGCGGCGCATAAAATGTTGGAGAGGCCGTCTTTGAAGGATTCGCCGCAATGGCGGCAGAACTTGGGAAAAAACAAGTCGAGGAAGGACATCCAAACCCCTTACTTGATCAAAGCCACCTTGTCGATTTCCTGATGGCCCGGCATGTCGGTGGTGATGAGGTAAACGCCCGAGGCCACCAGGGACCCGTTCATGTTCCGACCGTCCCATTGCAAGGCGGGGTAATCGCCGGCCCCATAAACCCCGGGGGTCAGGTTTTGGTCGAACAGTTCCTTGATGAAGGTTCCCGCCAAGTTGTAAACCTTCAGGGTGACCCTTCCGGCCCGGGTCACCGAGACCCGGATATGGACCACCGGCGCGCCGTCGTTGGGCCGGATGGCGTTGAGGTCCAGCGCCGTGCTGGCGCCCACCGGAAAGGCCGTCACCAGGTCATAGGACGAGAGATGCGCGGATTCCGCCGGGGCGTCCGGCGGGGCGTCAAAGGCCTGGATCAAATAGGTATGGGCCACGCCGCCCACCAGGTTCAGGGCATGCAGGTAGCTCAACTTGGGGCTGAGGGCCGTCACCGCTTGGGGCTGGGTCCCCAAAGTCACCGCGTTTGGATAAGTCGCGCCCCCGTCGGTGGAGATGTTGACCCGGTAGCCGCCCAAGGGATACATGGAGGCCGGCTGGAAAGCGCCGGCCCCCGCGTTGGCCGGGTTCCATATCAGGTAGTTCCCCTGGCCCGTTTGGCTGACCGCCACGGACAAATTGTCGATGACCGGCGGGGCGGCCGGAAGCGCCGTCACGGGCGCGCTCAAGGTGGTGGCGCCCGAAGAGGCGTCCACCGTTTCCATCTCATAAACGTAAAACGTCTTGTCGAGCAATCCGGTGTCCGTATAGTTCACGCCCGTGATCCCGGCGCGGACCACCTGGAAGGGGTCGCTGTCGGTGCCCAATTTGCGCAAAAGCGTGTAGCTCACGCTGGTGACCGGTGCGCCCTGGTAATCCCAGCGCAATTGGACCAATTGATCCCCCGGGATCGGCGTCAAGACGAGCGGCACGGGGGCCACCTGCTGGCTGACGGCGTTGGAGGCCGGGCTAAAGACCTGGCCGCTGTTGATCGACCCGACGGCGGCCACCTGATATAGGTAGTTGATCGAATCTGAAACCGAGGTGTCCAGGTAGGTGGTGGCGCCGGCCCCCGTGACTTGGCTCAGGGGAACATAGGTGGGCGTGGCCCCCGGCGTGGGAATGGCGCGGTAAATGGCGAAGCCCGTCACCACCCCGGGCGAGGGCGTCACCGTGGGCGAGAACTCCGCCCAGACCAATTGGTTGCGGCCCGCCAGGGGCGTCACCCGCAGGGCCGGCGCCTGGACGGCGATGACCCCCTGGGGCGTGGAAGCCGTCCCTTCCCCGCTGCCGTTGAAGGAGCGGATGGAGTAAAAGTAAGCGGCGAGCGGGGTGACCTGGGCGTCCACCAGCGACTGGGTGGCGGAAACGAAGGGCCCTCCCATGGGCGTGGGGGTCATGCCCGCGTCCGTGCTCCTGAAAACCTGGTAACCCGTGACCGGAACGTTGCCCACCGGCGTGGGCCAAGCCAAGCTGACCGCCGCGGTCCCCGCGGATAAAAGCGGCAGGGGCGGATTGGGCCAAAGGGCCAGGCTTGAGTCCCCCACCACCGCCGGGTTCGCGCTCAAGCCCAAGTGGGAAGGCACCACGCGGTAATAGTTGACGAAGCCTTGGGTGGTCGTGGGGGCGTCCGAGACGAAGGAAAGGGGGCTGGACACCGAGGCGACCAGATCCTCAAAGGCGAAACCCGGATCGGTGGACCGGTAGATTTGATAGCCGTCCACGTCGCCCGGGTAGCTGAGCCCCGAAATCCAAACCAATTGGGGAACGGCGGGCGTGGCGCCCGGTGTGGGGCTGAAACCCGGCGGCGGCGTCAAGCCGACCGTCGGGGTCAGGTTGGCGGCGGACAAGACCGTCACGGAAGCTCCCCCGTCCGACGGCCCTTGGGCGTTCCAGGCCTGGACTTGGTAAACCGAGGCCGTCCCCGGGGTCTCGGTGGCTTGCCATTGAAGCGCCAGGGTCGCGGTGGCCAGGGGCACCGGAGTGCCCGCGAAAGTCGCCACGGGCGTCGGGTCCCCGTTCTTCAGGATGGCGTAAAAATCCACTTGCTCGGCGGCGGCGTTGGGAAACCAACTTAAGGTGGTCGCGCTGACCCCGCCCGAGGCCGACAACCCGGCGACGGCATTGGGCCAAGTGGCGCCCGCGCCCTCGGGCCCGGGCGTCATCACGGGATAAAGCGGGCTCTCGGCCAAGACTTGCCCCCCCGAATCGGCCCGCGCCGTGATCCGGTAATAATAGAAAGCCGCGGGATTAAGCCCCGCGTCCGTGAAACCGTCCGTGCCGGCGGGAACCGTGGCGATGGGGGTGAAGCCGGCGCCCGGCGTGAGCGATCGGTAGAGGGCGTAAGCGTCCACGGCCGCGAAACCGGGCGTGGGGGTGATCGTGGGCGTGACGTTCCAAACCACCCGCATTTGACGGCTGCCCGGCGTCATGGCCGCCGTCACTTGATAGGCCGGTAAGCTGATCCCCGCCAAAGTGCCGGGCCGGCTGAATCCCTGGGCGTTTTTCGCCAGCACATAATAAAGCGAGGCCTGCCAGGGCGAGGCGGGTCGGGCGAAGGAATAAGCCGAGGGCGTGGCCAAGGCCGTCGCCAAGGGCGTGGGGGTGATGGTCAAGGTGGGCCAATCCGGCCCATAAACCGTGTATTGGGTCACCCCATCGGCTTGAGGATTCCCCAGCCAACCGTAAACCAAGGAAACGCCGTCGCCGCTGACCGGCGATAACTTGGGCGCCGAGGGCGCGGACTGGGCCGCCTGGGCCGTCACTTGGTCGGAAACCGCGGACAGGGGGGAAATATTCCCCTGCCCGTCTTGGGCGCCCACAAAATAAAGATAGGCCGTCCCCGGCGTGGCGTTGGGGATGAAATCCGTGACGCTGGATTGGTCGGCGCCGACGGTCGCCACCGGCGTGGGGGTTTGGGTTTGGAAGCCCAAGGCCGGCAGCCGATAAAGCACATAACCCTGGATCGGTCCGTAAAATCCCGCGGAGGCACCCGACCAGCTGATGGTCATTTGGTTGTTCCCCGTCGGCCCCGCCGCGCTCACGCTCAAAACCGGAGTGGGAGCCAGGGCCAAAACCGGGGGTGTGGGCACGGCGAAATTGCCCGCGTGGGAGGTTTGATCGTAAGGTTCCACCCAATAGGAATAACCGTTGGCGTTGGGCACCGATCCGTCCAAAACCGCCAGCGTGGGGCTGGCCGAGGGGGTCAAGGCCACCGTGGCGAAAGGGGTGGGGGTTGGGGTCACGGTGGGAGCCGGGGTCAAGGTGCCGGTGGCCGTGGGCAAGGGCGTTGAGGGCGGACCCTGCAGGCTTTTATAGATCCGGTAACCCGCCAATCCATAAGAACCACCCGACCCCAAAGGCCAAGTCACCGTCACCGCGCCTTGGGTGGCGTCGGGAGTCACCTTGGGGGCCCCGGATTGCTTGGGGCCGAAAAAGGTCACGGGAACCGTATTGGAAAGCGCCGTGCCGGGGGCGCTCATGGCTTCCACCGCGTAATCCAAGGGCAATCCGGCGGAACTGGAGAAAGGCGCGGCCTTGTCGTCGAAAACAAAAGTGGGCGTCACCGTGGCCACCGGCAGGATCGTCACCGGGTGGTTGTCGCGCCAAACCTGGTAACCCGTCACCCCTTCGGAGGCCGCCGCGCCCCCCCAGACCAATCGGACACCGTAACCACTCGCCCCCACCACCGGGGTCGCGGTCACGCCGGGGAAGGCGGAAAGCTGGGGCGCCACCGGCGGTTGGATTTTGGAAAGCGCGGGAGCCGATGAAAAAGCCGGCGCGGGGCTTAAGTTCGGCGGATTGGCCGAGTCCTGGGCCAAGGCCAAATAAAAAAAGTAAGAAGCGCCCGGCGCCCCCACGGCCGTGTCGGTGAATGAGGCGGAGGCCACCTGGGCGTAAGGGGTCGGGCTGGCCGTCAGCACCAGGGCGGCCGGCACCGGTGAGGGCGTGGAAACCACCGTCGCCACCGGCACGGCGTAACGGAAAATCTGGTAGAGGGTGACCGGGTAAGTGGAAAGCGGGACTTGCCAGGAAAGCGACAAGGCGTTGGACACTTGGTTTCCCACCGTCAAGGGGTCGACCGCCGCCGGGGGGCTGAAGGGCGTCACCGTCACCGCCGAGGCGGCTCCCGGCCCCGAGCCGTTCAATCCCAGGAGCGAATACTCGTAGGTCCGGCCGTTAGTGACCTGGTTGTCGGTGAAGGCGGGCGTGGCCGGGGCCGTGAGGGTGGCGATCGGCGTGGGGGTGGCGCCCAAAAGCCGCCTCGAAACCTGATAAGCCGTGGCCGAAGGCTGGGGGTTCCACCCCAGCCCCACCCGCCCATTTTGCGGCGTGGCCGCGAAACCCGTGGGCGCGGGCAGGGTCTGGGCGCAAGCGGGCGCCGCCGCGCAAAGCAGCGCGAATAGACGCAGTGGATTTTGAGGGCGGATTCCCATCAGAAACGGGCCTCCCCGCTGATCGTGGCCTGGATCAAGTCATAGCCCAAGGTCTGGATCAAATTGTTGTCCAAATGCTCATAAGTGAAACCCAGTCCCACCCTGAGGTTCTTCAAGGCGTTGTAATTCACCGACAGGGTCCCATTGTACCGCTGGGTCCGCAATTGGTCCGGGCTATAGATCGATTGATTGTTGACGAACTCGGTGGTCAGCACCAGCCGCGCCTCCAGGGGTTCGTCCAGCTTCAGTTTCAGGTGGGTGAAGGGGATGTGGAGGGTTTGGTTTTGGAGGAGCTTTTGGTTGAATTCCAAGGAGAACTGGTCGTCCTCGGTCAGCGTATTGACCCCCTGGGCGAACTGGTTGCCCTTGGTGACTTGGACCCGGAAGTTCCCCTGGGCGCCCTTGTCCACGTCATAGGGCAAGACCACCGAAAAGACGTCATTGGCGGTCTGGCTGAAGAGGTTGGCTTGGGCCGAGCTGTCCTTCTGGAAGTTGTTGTTGCGGGTGAATTGGAACTGGACCGAGTTCAGGTTCAAGTTGATGAAGGGCACCGT
>DATKNU010000120.1:0-15734 GCA_035541195.1 bacterium | reverse complement strand
CGACCGAGGACCATCCCCTCTATTACATCGTGGTGTTGGTGGACGAGTTGGCGGACCTCATGATGGTGGCCAAGGACCAGGTGGAAGAATCCATCGCTCGGCTGGCCCAGATGGCCCGCGCGGTGGGCATCCACTTGGTCTTGGCCACCCAAAGGCCGAGCGTGGAGGTCATCACGGGCATCATCAAGGCCAACTTTCCCTCCCGCATCGCTTTCCAGGTCTTTTCCAAGGTGGATTCGCGCACGATCCTCGACATGAACGGCGCCGAGGCGCTTTTGGGACGCGGCGACATGCTCTATCTGCCCTCGGGCGCCCCCAAGCCCTTGCGGCTCCAGGGGGCCTATGTTAGCTTGGAAGAAATCGAGCGGTTGGTTGATTTTTGGAAGTCCCAGGGCCGCCCCCAATATTCGGCCGACCTGACCACCCAAAAGTCGAAAGAAGTGGTGTCCGAGCAAAGCGAGGACGAGCTTTACGACGAGGCGGTGCAGATCATCCTCCGGGCCAAGCAGGCTTCCACGTCGCACCTCCAACGGCGTTTGAAAGTGGGCTATAGCCGGGCGGCGCGGTTGCTGGACGACATGGAAATGAGGGGCATCGTGGGGCCCGCGGACGGCAATAAACCGCGCAAGATATTGGTGCCGGTCCCCGAAAGCGGCGAGGAGATGGAAAGCGATGAAAAAACCGACTAGATGGTTTTTCGCGGCGCTCCTGGCGGGGGTTGTGGGGGTTCCCGCTTTGGGCCCGGCGGCGGATAATCCGCCGGCCTTGACGGTGGAGGCCATCGCCCAAAAAGTCGCCGACGCCCAGTCGGCGGCCCAAGACGTCCAGATGGACCTTAAGATGCGCCTGCAGGACGCCCTTTCGGGGCAGGTCCAGGAAGTGCAGGGGCTGGTCAAGCTGAAGAATCCCGACCTCATTTACGCCCATTACACCAAGCCCAGCGAGCAATTCCTCTATATCAACGGGACCTTGGCCCAGATGTACCAACCGGCTCAAAACATGGTGTACCGCCAACAGGCCGCCGATGGGACCCCGGTTTATCTGGGGGTGGGTCAAGAACTCAAGCGCTACTGCTCGACCTGCAAGGTTTTGATCGACGGGGAATCGGGGGACGAGGTGACGCTGCGGTTCACGCCGAAGGCCCCGGGCGGCTCCTTCGACAAGATGAAGGTCACCATCCGCAAGAAGGATTGGTGGCCGGTGCGGATGGAGGTTTGGACGCCTTCCATGGTCACCCGGGCGGAGTTCTCGAATTTCAAATTTGACCAGGGATTGGACGCCCAATTATTCCACTTCACCCGGCCCAAGGGCGCGGACCTGGTGGAAGGAGCGATCTTTTAATGAGCCTCGGTTCCGAACTGCGCAAGGCCCGGGAGGCCAAGCGGACCCGCTTGGACCAGATTTCGGCCAAGACCCGGATCCCCTTGAAATATTTGGAGGCCTTGGAATCCGATCAGTTGGATCTTTTCCCCTCCCAAGCCCACGCCAAGGGTTTCATCAGGGCTTACGCCAAAGTGGTGGAGGCGGATCCGGAGATTTTCCTGGCGCAGTTCAGGGCCCAAGTCGCCCCGGCGGTGGTGAAGATCACCCCTCCCCATCCCGAACATGAAGGCCCCTCGGGCTTTCCCTTGCCCTTCCTTAAAAAGAAAAGCCTGCCGATCCGGCGCGAAAGGCTAAGGGACGAGGATTTTGATCCTGAAAGCCAAGCCCAAGAGCCGGGCCAAGTGGCCCGCAAATTGGAAAAACCGCCTGAAGCCCCCCGGGGCCCGCGTCGTCCCCTGCCCCTGGGGCTCCTGTTGGGAATCCTCTTGGCCCTGGCGGTAGTGGCCGGATGGTTGGGGAGAGGTGGGGTATTTTTGAAGAGGATGGCGGGAGCTTGGCCGAAGGCCGCGGTGGCCCAGGGACCTGCGCCGGTGTCGAAGGATTCGGCGGCCCCTGTCCCGGCGCGCGGCGATTCGGGGCGTGGGCCCTTGGCGGACAAATACCAGCACTTGATCCTCAAGGGGTTGGACCAATCCTGGGTTTTGGTGACGATGGACGACGGTCAATCCAGCTCCGAAATTGATTTGGCCCCCGGCGAGGTCAAGTCCTATCGGGCCCTGCGGAACTTTAAGTTGAAGATCGGCAACGCGGGCGGGGTAGACGCGAGCCTGAACGGCAAACCCTTGGGATTCTTGGGGGTCACGGGCCAAGTGGTGGAGTTGTCCCTCCCGGGCGCCGGGGCGGGTTCTTAAAAGCGGTTCTTCATTCCAATAGGGGGCGGGGCATGGCGGACAATTATTCCTTCGACGTGGTATCCGAGGTGGACATGCAGGAAGTGGACAACGCGGTCAACCAAGCCATGAAGGAAATATCCCAGCGTTATGACTTCAAGGGCAGCATCAGCGAGGTGACGCTCAACAAGGCCGCCAAGGAGTTGGACATCAAGGCCGACAACGAGTCCCGGTTGGCCGCGGTCACCGACATCCTGAAGGGGAAGTTCATCAAGCGCAACCTCTCGCCCAAGGCCCTGGATTTCCAAAAGGCCGAAGCGGCCTTCAGCGGCACCCTGACCCAGAAGGTGAAGATCGTCAGCGGCATGCCCATGGACGCCTGCAAGGACATCGTGAAGCGGGTGAAGGATTCCAAACTCAAGGTCCAGGTGTCCATCGTGGACGAGAAGGTGCGGGTGACCGGCAAGTCCAAAGACGAGCTTCAGGCCGTCATGCAGCTCTTGCGCGGGGCCCAGGACATCAAGGTCGCCCTGCAGTTCAACAATTTCAGGTAAGCCGCCGCTTTGACCCCCGCCCACGCCCGCTCCCTTTCCTGGTCCGAACTTTATTCCCGGGCTTTCCAGGTCTGCGCCGACTTGTGGCCCCTTTGGGTCGCCCGCTTCCTTTACTTGATCATCAATTACGGGGCTTTTTTGCTCTGCCTGCTTTGCACTTTTTGGCCCCTGGTTTCCGAAGTGATGGGAAGTATCCGGGGGAACCGGTCCTTGAGTCCGGCGGACAGCCAGGCGCTCCTCCTTGATTTTTTTAGCCGCTTTAAGGACCTGGGTTTCCTGGGCGCCGTGGCGGTCATTTTTCTCTTCTATTTACTTTGGTGGATGGTGTTGTCGGCTTGGTTCAACGGGGGGCTTTACGCCCGCCTGAGGGCCTGGGTTGAGAAAGGGGAGCCTTTTTCCTGGAAGGCCTTTGTCCTAGACGGCTTTTACCACCTGATCCCCATGCTTTTGCTGCAAGTGGCTTTGGGGTTGATGCTTTTTGGCTTTTTGATCGCCTTGCTGGCGGCGGGTTTTTTGGGTGTTTTTTTACTGGCGCTCGTCCATTGCCCGGCTTGGTTGGGAATCCTCTTGGCCTTGCCCTTGGGTTTCGGTTTTTTCCTGGGACTCGTGGCTTATGGGGCTTTCGTCTTGGTTTGCCAGGCTTGCCTGATTGAGGAAGGCGCGGTGGGAAGGACCCTGGAAAAAGCCGCCCGAATTTGCCAGGAGTCGGGGGGACGGATCCTCAAGGCCATAACGGCCTTGACCCTCATGGTCTGGTTGGGGGTCCTGGTGGTGGAACTGCTCTTTAAAGGATTGGAATTGATCCCGCTGATGGGTTTTTTGTTCTTACTGGTCGATTTGGGTTTTAGGCTCCTCTTTTACATGTTCGCCGACGTCTATTTCCCCGCTTTGGCCGTGGTTTGCCTGCCATCCAGAAGGCGGTGAGCCTTGAACTTTTGGGCCACCCCGGGACTGGTCTTGAGCGCCCGGCCTTATTTGGAAGCCGATAAACTCGTCCAAATTTACACCCGCCAATTCGGGAAAATCCGCGCCCGGGCCAAGGGCGCCCGTAAACCCAAAAGCCGTTTTTCTTCCGCGCTGGAACTTTTCACCGAATCGAGCCTGGCTTTCGCCAAGCCCGCTTCGGGCGACCTTTATCTTTTGACCCAAGCCAAACTGCTCAACGGCTTCCCCCGGCTGAAGGAAGATTTCGGGACCATCACGCTGCTTCAAATCTTGGCGGATATCCTCCAGCAATCCCTGCAGGAGGGCGAGCCTGACGAGGAACTCTACCGTCTTTTGAAGGAAGCCTTGGAAGCCCTGCAATCCCAAAGTGAATGCCGGGAAAGCGTGCTGGGCGTTTTTATCCTCCGGTTCTTGGAAGGATTGGGGCATCCGCTGGAATTGGAGGTTTGCGCCGAATGCGGAAAGTCCCTGGGATCCACCGGGGCCTTTTTGATCCCGCACCGGGGAGGGGCTTTGGGCCTTGAGTGTTCCCCCTCGGGGCCCGGCGGGGCGAGGGTCTCCCCCCGCCAACTGGCGATTTTGCGCCGCTGGCGGTCCCTGCCCTGGGAGCGGCTGGCGGTGCTCAAAATGGGCAAGGCCCATGAAAGGGAAATGCTTTTCATCCTTTTGGCTTATCTGGAAAAAACCATCGAGAAACCCTTGCGGTCCGTCGATTATTACCGCTCGGTTTTGCCGGTTTAAGCCCTTGGTCCTGATCCTCATGGGGGTGGCGGGCAGCGGCAAGACCACCGTGGGCCGCCGCCTGGCCGAGCGAATCGGTTGCCCTTTCTACGATGGGGATGATTTTCACTCCGCCGGGAACCGCGCCAAGATGGCGGCCGGAAAACCCCTGAGCGAGCAGGATCGGGCGGGTTGGATCGCGGATTTGTCCCGTTCGGTCCGCTTTTGGAACCGGGAAGGTCCCTTGACGGTCTTGGCCTGCTCGGCTTTGCGGCGAAAACATCGGGAGCTCCTGGCGGGGGAGGGCGGTGTTTTGTGGGTTTATCTCAAGATCAGCCCGGATTTGGCGGCCAAAAGGCTTTTGGAGCGGCGGGGGCATTTTTTCCATCCCGCGCTTTTGGCCAGCCAGTTCGACACCTTGGAGGCGCCTGAGGGGGCCTGGGTGGTCGATGTTTCCCGAAATGTTGATACAATAGTGGGTGAGTTGGAAAAAAAGTTAAGGGACGCGAATGTACTACGGTGACAGCGGTAAAATCATCCTTGTGGTTTTCACCGTTATTTTGTTGGTGGTCGCCGGGTTTTATTGGCATCAAACCCTCTTCGCCATTCGTTTCTTGGCCGATTTGCTGCTTTTGAACCTCCCTCCCCATTTACAGGTTTGGATCCGCGGTTTTTTCCATATCCATAGCGCTTCTTAAAACCTGCCAAGGTTTTTACCCAAAACACCTATTTTGATTGAACTTTCGGCTCCCATTCTTATACTTGACTTTTTCGTAAAGATTGACGAATGATGGAAGTAAGCCCGGTGAGCCGAGCGGGCACTTTTGTTAAGAGGATTTCATGAAGTTTTCAGCTATTGATGAATATGGCCTTCGGTGCATGCTCCAGATGGCCCGCAAGGGCTATCCGGGAACCATGACGATTGTGGAATTGGCCCAAAAGGAAGCCCTGACTCCCGCCTATGTGGGCAAGCTCATGACCATCCTGCGCAAGGGCGGCTTGGTGCAAAGCATCCGCGGCCAAGCCGGCGGCTACCAATTGGCCCGGCCGGCCAAAGAGATCAGCGTCAACGAGGTGCTGGAGGCCCTGGGCGGCAAGTTTTACAGCCGCGACGAGTCCTGCAGCAAGTTCCCGGGCCAGCATGAGGCCTGCGTGCACTCGGTGGATTGCTCCATCCGGTCCCTTTGGACGGGATTGGAGAGGGTCATTTCGGGATACCTGTCCAAAAGCAAATTGTCGGACCTGGTGATCCCCGAGCCCGACATGGAAAAATGGTTGAAGGCCCAAGTGGCCGGCCCCGTCCCGCTCAAGGAGAAGGCATGAAGCCCAAAACGCAGGAACAACCCCTCGAACAAGTGGTCCGGGAGGACTACAAATACGGTTTCGTCACCGACATCGAGGCCGATTCGGCCCCGCCGGGCCTGAATGAGGACATCATCCGCTTCATCTCGGCCAAGAAGAAGGAGCCGGCCTTCCTGCTTGAATGGCGGCTCAAGAGCTACCGCTTTTGGACCAAGATGAAGGAGCCCCGTTGGCAGGCCGTCCAGTACCCGCCCATCGACTACCAGGACATCATCTATTATTCGGCCCCCAAGGCGGGGCCCAAGAGCCTGGACGAGGTGGACCCCGAGATTTTGAAGACCTTCGAGAAGCTGGGCGTGCCCATGCAGGAACGGGAAGCCTTGGCGGGCATCGCGGTGGACGCGGTGTTCGACAGCGTTTCCGTGGGAACCACCTTCCGGGCCAAACTGGCCGAGATGGGCGTGATTTTTTGCTCCTTCTCGGAAGCCGTGCAAGAGCACCCGGACTTGGTGGAAAAGTACCTGGGGTCCGTGGTGCCCTATAACGACAATTTCTTCGCGGCGCTCAACAGCGCGGTCTTCACCGACGGTTCCTTCTGTTACATCCCCAAGGGCGTGCGCTGCCCCATGGAACTTTCCACTTATTTCCGGATCAACGCGGCCAAGACGGGACAGTTCGAGCGCACGCTGCTCATCGCCGACGAGGACGCCTACGTCAGTTATCTGGAAGGCTGCACGGCCCCCATGCGGGACGAGAACCAACTGCACGCCGCCGTGGTGGAGCTGGTGGCGCTGGACCGCGCCGAAATCAAGTATTCCACCGTCCAGAATTGGTACCCGGGCGACAAGGACGGCAAGGGCGGGGTCTATAACTTCGTGACCAAGCGCGGCGCCTGTCGGGGCGTGAAGTCGAAGATTTCCTGGACCCAAGTGGAGACGGGCTCGGCCATCACCTGGAAATATCCCAGCTGCATCCTGCAGGGCGAGGGGTCCGTGGGCGAGTTTTACTCGGTGGCCGTGGCCAATCATCATCAACAGGCCGACACGGGGACCAAGATGATCCACTTGGGCAAGAACACCACCAGCACCATCATTTCCAAGGGCATCTCGGCCGGCCACGGCCAGAACACTTATCGGGGATTGGTTCGCATCCAACCCGCCGCCGAGAACGCCAAAAACTACACGCAGTGCGACTCGCTCTTGATGGGGGACCGGTGCGGGGCCCATACGGTGCCTTATATCGAGGCCAAGAACGACACGGCCCGGGTGGAGCATGAGGCTTCCACCTCCAAGATCGGCGAGGACCAAATCTTTTACTGCCGCCAAAGGGGCCTTTCCACCGAGGACGCGGTCAACCTGATCGTGAACGGGTTTTGCAAGGAAGTGTTCAAGAAATTGCCCATGGAATTCGCCGTGGAGGCCCAAAAGCTTTTGGGCGTGAGCCTGGAAGGAAGCGTCGGTTAAAAAAGTGATGAGTTTTGAGTTATGAGTTTCGAAAATTTTCGGCCGATAAACTTAGAACTAAAAACTGAGAACTTAAAACTTGAACGGAGATTGAAATGTTGCTGATTAAGGGCCTCAAGGCCAAAGCGGAAGATAAACAAATCTTGAACGGCGTGGATCTGACGGTGAAGGCGGGCGAAGTTCACGCCATCATGGGCCCCAACGGTTCGGGCAAAAGCACCCTGGCCAGCGTCTTGTCGGGCCGGGAAGATTACGCCGTGACCGGCGGCCAGGCGCTTTTCGAGGGGAAGGACCTGCTGGCGCTTCCCGCCGAGGAGCGGGCGCGCCTGGGCGTCTTTTTGGCGTTCCAGTACCCGGTGGAGATCCCCGGGGTCAACAACACTTACTTCCTCAAGGCCGCGGTGAACGCCGTGCGCAAGGCCCGGGGACAGGAAGAGTTGGACGCCGTGGATTTCCTCGAGGTGGTGAAGGCGAAATTGAAGGAGCTCAAGATGCCCGAGAGCATGCTCTCCCGGTCGGTCAACGAGGGTTTTTCGGGCGGGGAAAAGAAGAAAAACGAGATCCTCCAGCTGGCCGTGTTGGAGCCCAAACTCGCGATTTTGGACGAGACAGACTCGGGGCTCGATATTGACGCCTTGAAGGTGGTGGCCGACGGGGTCAATGCCTTTAAGCGCAAGGACCGCGCGGTCCTCTTGGTGACCCATTACCAGCGGCTTTTGGATTACATCGTGCCCGACCAGGTGCATGTGTTGGCGGGGGGGCGCATCGTGAAGTCCGGCGGCAAGGAACTGGCCTTGGAACTGGAAGAAAAGGGCTATGGCTGGATCCTGGACGGCTTGAAAAGCGAAGCGAAAAAATGACGGTGGACCTCGCCAAGGCGCAAGCCGATTATCTCCCGTCTTTAACCCCCCCGACCCCGGGGCCCGCTTGGCTTCAGGCCTTGCGGCGCCAGGCGCTGGAGAAGTTCAAGGAACTGGGATTTCCCACGACCAAGGGCGAGCGGTGGAAATACACCGACCTTTCGCTTTACCTGTCCGAGCCCCTTAAGGCTGCGACCGCCCAACCCCTGACGACCCGGGTGCTGGATAAACTCAAGTCCGAAGGATGGGACACGGCTCGGGGCCAATGGATGGTCTTCTTGGACGGATTTTTCTCAAAAGAACAATCGCGCCTTTCCCCGGTCAAGGGATTGGAAATCGCCCCCCTGGCGGACCGCCTGGGGGATCCCCGGGTGGAAGCCCATTTGGGCCTTATCGCTTCCTTCGGGACCGACGCTTTCACGGCCGCCGGCCTTTCGGCCTTTGGGGACGGGGCTTTCGTCGCCGCGCAACCGGGCCTGGCCCCCGCGGAAACCGTCCACCTGGTTTTCGTTTCCGCCCGGAACGCCCAGGCCTGGGTCCGCAACCTCCTGCTGGCCGGCGCGGACAGCCGGATGACGGTGGTGGAGCATTTCCTGGAGGAGGGCGTGGCGGGTTCCTGGCACGGTTCGGCCACTGAAATCGACTTGGCCGAGGGCGCCCAAGTTTCGCATTTCAAGGTCCAGGGCGAGTCCCGCAAAAACCTGCATTGGGGCCGGGTGGCGGCCCGCCAACAGGCCGGGAGCCTTTTCACCTCGAGGGTTTTTTCCTTCGGCGGCCGGATGGTGCGAAACGAGACCGAAACCCTCCTGGCCGGAAAACGCGCGAAGGCCGAACTCGACGGCCTCTTCCTGGCCCGCGCCGGGCAACACCTGGACAACCAGACCTTCATTGACCACGCGGTGCCCCAATGCGCCTGCCAGGAAACCTACAAAGGCGTCTTGGACGGCGACGGCGTGGGCGTCTTCGATGGAAGGGTGCTGGTGCGGGAAAACGCCCAGAAAACCGACGCCCGGCAATCCAACAAGAATCTGCTGCTTTCCAAGGCCGCCAAGGTTTATTCCAAGCCCCAGCTCCAGATTTACGCGGACGACGTCAAATGCTCCCACGGTTCGGCCACGGGACAGCTGGATGAGGAAGCCCTTTTTTACCTGAGGGCCCGCGGCATCGGCAAACAAGAGGCCCGGCAGCTTTTGGTGGAAGCCTTCGCCGGGGAATTGGTGGAACGGGTGGAAGCCCCCGAGATCCGGGAACCCTTGGCCCGGGCCTTCCAAAATTGGTTCAAGGGCTTGGAGGCCTCCCATGGCGCCTAATCCTTCAGCCCTTTCGCCGGTTTTTGAAACGGCCCGCTACCGCAAGGACTTTCCCATCCTGGGGCAGTTGGTCCATGGCCATCCCCTGGTATACCTGGACAACGCGGCCACGACCCAAAAACCGCTGTCGGTCATCGAGGCCACCGACCGCTATTACCGGGAAACGAACTCCAACATCCACCGGGGCGTTCACCTCTTGAGCCAGAAGGCCACCGAGGCCTACGAGGCGGCTCGGGAAAGGACCCGGGCTTTTTTGAACGCCGAAAGCGCCAATGAAATCATCTTCACCCGGGGCGCCACCGAGGGCATCAACTTGGTGGCCCAAACTTGGGGCCGCAAGAACATCGGCTTTGGCGACGAGATCGTCCTCTCGTGCCTGGAACACCATTCCAACATCGTGCCCTGGCAGATGCTGGCCGAGGAAAAGGGCGCCCGGATCCGGGTGGCGCCCATCGACGACGACGGTGAGTTTTTATTGGATGAGTATAAAAAGCTCCTCTCGGACAAGACCAAGCTGGTGGCCGTCACCCAAGTGTCCAACGCCCTGGGCACGGTGACGCCCATCGCCGAGATCATTCGCCTGGCCCATGACAAGGGCGCGGCGGTGTTGGTGGACGGCGCCCAGGCTGTGGCGCATTTGCGGGTGGATGTGCGGGCCCTGGATTGCGACTTTTACGTCTTCTCGGCCCACAAGCTCTATGGCCCCACGGGCGTGGGCGCGCTTTACGGCAAGCTCAAGACCCTTAATGCCATGCCGCCCTACCAGGGCGGGGGGGACATGATCGCCACCGTCACCTTTGAAAAGACCACTTATAAGAAGTCCCCCTACAAATTCGAGGCCGGCACCCCTAATATCGCGGGTGGGGTGGCCCTGACGGCGGCCCTGGATTACGTCGCCGCCGTGGGACTTCCCGCCATCGCGGCCCATGAGCGGGATCTCTTGGTTTACGGAACCGAGAAGTTGTCGGGAATCCCGGGCCTGACGATCATCGGTCGGGCGAAGGAAAAAGCCGGGGTGATCTCCTTCACGCTCGGGGACATCCACCCGCACGACATCGGCACCATCCTGGACCGACAGGGAGTGGCCATCCGGGCGGGGCATCACTGCGCCCAGCCCGTCATGGATCGATTTGGCGTCCCCGCCACGGCGCGGGCGTCCTTCGCGCTTTACAACACCCGGGAAGAAGTGGACGCGCTGGAAGCGGCGGTCCGGAAGGTTTTGGAGGTATTTAACTGATGTCGGACCTGAGCGACCTTTACCAAGAACTGATCCTGGACCACCAGAAAAACCCGAGGAACTTCGGGCAATTGGACCATCCCAACCACCACGCCGAGGGCTTCAACGCCCTCTGCGGCGACCGGATTTCGCTGGATCTTTTGACCGACGCGTCGGGCGTGATCCAAGACGTGAAATTCAAGGGCAGCGGCTGCGCCATTTCCAAGGCCTCGGCCTCCATGATGACGGCGGCCTTGAAGGGCAAAAAGGTGGACGAAGCCGAGCTGATCTACCGCCAGTTCCACGACTTGGTGACGGGCAAAAGCGCCCCCGAGTCGGGCGAGGCCCTGGGCAAGCTGAAGGTTTTCGCGGGGGTGCGGGATTACCCGGCGCGGGTCAAGTGCGCGAGCCTGGCCTGGCATACCCTGGAAGCCGCCCTGCATGACGACCAGAAGGTCGTTTCCAGCGACGAGGAGGAAGCCTGATGGTGGCCGAAGAACTCATCACCTTATTTAGGGACACCGAGGGGACGGCCATTCCGGCCGGGACCAAGACCCAGCTTTACAAAGACGAGAAGGTTTACTTGACCCAAACCCTGGGGGGCAGTTTCACGGTCCAGCGGGACAACGGCCAATTGGTGCGCGTGGAAGGCAAGAACGCCGACGCCTTGGGCAAACCCGTGCCCGAAGCCGGCGGGGTGGTGAAGCTCAATTTCGACCCGGCCCAGCCCATCGACGACGCGGCGCTGGAAAAAGGCGTCTGGGACACCTTGAGGACTTGCTATGACCCCGAGATTCCAGTCAACATCGTGGAACTGGGCCTCATCTATAGCTGCCAGATCCGCCCCTCCGAAAGGGGCGGACGGCGGGTGGAAGTGCTCATGACCCTGACTGCCCCCGGTTGCGGCATGTCCACGGTCCTCAAGAACGAAATCGAGGAAAAATTGGCCCAAATCCCCGGGGTTTCCGAATCCTTCGTGGACGTGACCTTCGACCCGCCCTGGCACCAGGGCCTGATGACGGAAGCGGCCAGGCTTCAATTGGGGATGATGTAAAACGCCCAAAAAATTACCGGCGAGCCTGAAGTTGCGGTTAGAATAGCCGGGTTTTGACCCTCAAAACGTCCGCCATGGAACCGCGATGAAATTCGACAAGTCTTGGATCCGCTGGGTCTTGATGAAACTGATGGGGCTGGTGCTGGCCCTGGTTTTTTTGGCCCTGGCGGCCCTCGCCCTGGGTTATCCGGGCCTTTCGGCTTTGGCCAACCTGCAGGGAACGGACGCGAAGATCACGGCCGTGAAGCCCGCTTGCCCCACCCATCCCTTGGTCCGCCCCCAATGGGGTTTTTACGCGTTGGACGTCTCGGCGCCCCCCAAACAAAAATTCGAGAAGCTCTACGTGATGTATCCCCAGTGGCCCGGCCATTGGGCGCCCCAAAAGGGCGACGCGGTCAAGGTTTGGCCCGCGGACCATCCCCGTTTCGCCGCGGTGGCCACCGACGGATGGGGCTGGCTCATTTTGGGCTCGATCTTTATCTTCGGTTTGTTGATGCTTGAATTTTTCTTTTTGTCCTTCAGCCTGCGCTGAGCGCATTTGCCCTAGGTCCGGCGTCCGGGCTTCCTTCCCTTTTCCCCAAGTAAAAACACCCAAGCCGGGGCGCCGGCCCCCGCTTTTGGCCGCGGGGCCCGGCTCGAGGGGTTTTTAGCTTGCGCATCCGGGTTAAATCCCTTATTTTTCAAGCTGTTCCCGTTGGATTAAAGGTGGAGGCCTATGGCGCTCTCTTTCCAAGAACTCATCATGACCCTGAACGACTTTTGGAGCCGCCAGGGTTGCGTCATCCAACAGCCTTACGACCTGGAAAAGGGCGCGGGCACCTTCAACCCGGCCACCTTCTTTCGGGTGCTCGGCCCCGAGCCCTACCAAGTGGCTTACGTAGACCCCTGCCGCCGCCCCAAGGACGGCCGTTACGGCGAAAATCCCAACCGCATGCAGCATTACTACCAGTACCAGATCATCCTAAAACCCTCGCCGGAAAACATGGTGGAGCTTTACCTGGAATCCTTGGAGCAAATCGGCATCCGGCAGGACGAGCACGACATCCGCTTCGTCGAGGACGACTGGGAATCGCCCACCTTGGGCGCCTCGGGGCTGGGTTGGCAGGTTTGGATGGACGGCATCGAGATCACCCAGTTCACCTTCTTCCAAACCACCGGCGGGTTGGAACTGAAGCCCGTGTCCGGCGAGATTACCTTCGGGCTTGAGCGCATCGCCACCGTGGTGCAGGGCGTCAACAGCGTTTGGGACCTGCATTACGGCGGCAAGAACATCACCTACCGGGACATCTTCCACCCCTCCGAGAAGGCTTTTTCGGCCTTCAATTTCGAGCATGCCAACACCAAAATGCTGCTTCGCCACTTCAAGGACTATGAGGGGGAAGTGAGGCGCTTGCTGGAGCTCAACCTGGTGGAGCCGGCCTATGACTATGTCATCAAGGCCTCCCACACCTTCAACTTGCTGGACGCCCGGGGCGCCATCTCGGTGGCCGAGCGAACCAACTTCATCGCGCGGGTCCGGGGCATGGCCAAGGCAGTGGCCACGGCCTACGTCAAGGAGCGGGAGGAACTTGGTTTCCCCCTGCTGAAAAAAGGATAGGCCGCCATGCTCCTCAAAGACGCCGTCCTTGAAATCGGTTGCGAGGAACTTCCCTCGTCCTATATCCGCCCGGCCCTCGACCAGATGACCGCGGCGGCCCAGGCCGCCTTGAAGGAGCACCGGCTCAACGTCCAAAAGATCCAGGCCTATTACAGCCCCCGGCGCCTGACTATTTTCTTCAAGGGCCTGCCCGAGATGCAGCAGGAAGTGGTCAAGGAGGTGACCGGCCCCCTGGTTTCCATCGCCTTCGACGCCCATGGGCTCCCCACCCGAGCGGGCGAGGGTTTCGCCAAGGCCCAGGGGGTTTCGGCGGCCTCGCTCAAGAAAGTGGAAACCCCCAAGGGGGAAGTGGTGGTGGCCATCAAGAAGACCGGCGGCCGTTTGACCTCCGAAATCCTTTCCGAGGTTTTTCCCGAGGTCATCAAGAAGATCCGGTTCCCCAAAGTCCAGCGTTGGGGCAACGGTGATTTCCTTTTCGCCCGGCCTATCCGCTGGGTTTGCGCGGTTTTTTCCCGGACCGTGGTGCCCTTTGAGATCGCGGGCCTTTTCAGCAGCCGGGAAACCTTCGGCTTGCGCTCCAAGAAATTGGGCCCCCTGGACGTCATTGAGGCGGGGGATTACCTGGAAGTGCTGCGCCAGGGCGGCGTGATCGCCGACCCGAAGGAAAGGCGCGAGCTGGCCTGGCAAAAGATCCAAGAAGCGGCCGCGGCCAAGGGCGCCCGGGTTGCCGAGGATCCGGAGCTTTTGGACGACGTGACCAACCTCATCGAGGCGCCCGAGGCCATCCTGGGCGCCTTTGATCCCAAGTACCTGGAATTGCCCGACGCCGTCATCGTGACCGCCATGCGCGAGCACCAGAAATACTTCTCGGTCCGGGATGAGGGGGGCAAGCTGCTTCCTTATTTCATCGGGGTCCTCAACGGCAATCCCCGGGACAAAGAAGTGGTCATCCGGGCCAACGAGGGCGTGCTCAAGGCCCGTTTGGAGGACGCCAAGTTCTTCGTGGCCGAGGACCTGAAACTGCCGCTGGAGGCCTGGGGCGAGAAACTATCCGGCATCACCTGGCTGGAAGGCCTGGGCACCATGGCCGACAAGTCCCGCCGGCTTTCCAAACTCGCCAAAAAGGTGGGGGAACTTTGCCGGGTTCCCAAGGAGACGGTCAAGACGGTCGAAGCCGCGGCCTTGCTCGCGAAAGCGGACCTGGCCACCAATATCATCCGGGAAAAAGAATTCAACAGCCTGCAGGGATATATGGGGGGCTACTACGCCGCCTGCCAGGGCCGGGAAGGGTTGGGCGGGGCCATTCAATACCATTACTATCCACGGTTCTCAGGGGATTCGCTCCCGCCCAGCGCCGAGTCGGCCCTTTTGAGCGTGACGGACAAGCTGGACACCATCGCGGGATGCTTCAAGGCGGGCCTCATCCCCTCGGGGTCCCAAGATCCTTTCGCCCTGCGCCGACAGGCGCTCGGCGTCATCCAGATCATCCTGGAACATAAATACCCGGTTTCGCTGGAAGCCCTGGCCTCGGCGGCGCAAAAGTCCTATGAGGGCAAACCCAAAGCGGGCGCCGCGGGGGAAATGGCGGATTTCCTCAAAGGGCGCCTGCAGGCGGTTTTGGAATCCAAGGGACTTTCCTATGACGTGATCAACGCCGTGGTGGCCACCGAAATCACCACCCTGGTGGACCTGGTGGCCAAGGCGCAGGCCGTCCAAAAATTGAAGCCGGCGGCGGATTTCCAGAAACTGGCCACGGCGGCGGGCCGGGTGCTCCGCATCCTGCCGGAGAAAAAAATCACCGCGAAAGTCGCCAAGCCCCTCTTGAAGCTGGAGGAGGAACGGGACCTTTACGAGAAGGTGCTTTTCGCCCAACGGCTGGTGGCGGAGGCGGATCCTAGCGGCGAAACCTACTATGAGGATGTGGCGGGCCACCTGCAAACCCTGGTGCCCGCCATCCACGCCTTCTTCGAGAAGGTCATGGTCATGGACAAGGACGCCAAGATCCGCAACAACCGCTTGGCCCTGCTCAAACAGGCCTCCGAAGTGCTGTTGGTCTTATGCGACTTCCGCAAGCTGGTCTACGCCTCCGAAACCCCCAACCAGGCTTCATGACTGTTTTTTCCCCATGAAGGACACAAAGTCCGCGAAGTAAGACGGAAATCCTTTATTTAGGCGAAATTTTTTCCTCGGTTTTATCCTCACTGGGTGAACTTCGCGAACTTCGGGGTAAAAAACCTTTGCCTTGGGGCCTAACCTTTAAAACCCTTTGCCTGTCAGGCCTTTTGCCTTCTCGATTCTTGCGGCCTTTCATTGAAAAGAAAAAAGCCTTTGCTACAATGAGGGCCGTTTTGCCGCTGGTCCCTTAAGCCGCCGATCCCATGTCAGCCTAAAGACCCCTTGACCGGGGCTAAATTCCACGGAGGATTTCCATGCCGAAAGCCGCGAAGAAAAAGTCGTCGGGTTCCAAGTCGAAAAAGTTCGTTTATTTCTTTGGGAACGG
>DATKNU010000119.1:0-9608 GCA_035541195.1 bacterium | reverse complement strand
GCCGTCCCAAATGGTTTTTAAACCGCTCCTGGCCGATCCCCGGGAAATCCACAGCAGCGTCTCCTCGAACGGCGCCTGGGACACCTATGAAGGGGATATCGGCGACATCATCGAATTACTCCAATGGCGTCCCGCCGATGGGACCCTTTGGGCCTGGGGAATTGAGGGCGCCAGCGACATCGAATTGAATGGATTGGGCAACGGCGTTTTCCCCGAGCGGGTGAGCGACTGGTACCTGGGGACTTATTTCAGCCAGTCCCAAGGGGACGTCTCCCACCGCCTGGAATACCTGCATGTGAGCTCCCACCTGGGGGATTCGCTTTTTAACGTGGAGCCCCGCGTCATCTTCACCCGGGAAAGCTTCCGTTGGACCACGGCCTGGCAGGTGGACCACCAATGGCGCCTTTACTGGGGATTGGGCTATTACCCCCACATGGCGCCCGACGACAAGCGCTACTATTTCCACTGGGGCGGGGAACTATTCACCCAGGATTGGCCCTTGAAAGGCACGGTGGTTCGGGGTTATTTGGGCTACGACGGCAAATGGCTGGGAGAAGCGGGCGGGGTCTTGGACCAGAATTTCGAGCTCGGCGTCCAATGGAAGCCCCATTCGGATTCCAGCCGGGCGGTCCGGGTGGCGGTCTCCTATTATTCGGGCAACTCGCTCTTCGGGCAGTTTTACACCCGGCCCGACAGCCATTGGGTTTGGGGCGTTTATTTCGACCCCTAGGGAGCTATTTTTTTAGGGAATAAAAGGTCGGGGTATCCCACTGGATAAGTGGAGGATGCCCATGAACCACATTCGACATTGGCTGGTTTTAAGTTTAGCCGCCGGTTTCGTGATCTTACCTTGGGCTTGTTCCAAAAGTTTTGAGGTTTCGCCCATGTCGCCGGCGCCTGCCGCGACCGCCACCTCGACCGTTAATCCCGCTTTTACCGCCACTGACACGCCGACGATGACCCAAAGTCCGACTCCTGGTTTTACGCCGACCAGTACACCGACCTTCACGGATATGGATTTCGATTCGGGGGTGACGGTGTTGCCGGCGGGAGCCTATCAATTTGGGTGCGTCCATATTGGAGGCGGCGCCACGGTGACGATCCAGGGGGCCGTGACGGTTTACTGTACCTGTTTTACCTTGGACGCGGGCGCCACCCTCACGGGGGTGGGAATGGGGTATGGGCCCAAAAGTTATATCAATCCTTACGCGGATCCCGGGCCTGGCGGGGGCAGCGATGGGGGTTATGGCCAAAGTTGCGGCGCCCTTTGCACGGGTGGAGGCCATGGCGGGGTGGGCGGGACTTATTCCGTTTCGGCGACCCTCTATGGATCCTTGGTGACTTGCGCGGCCACTTCGGGAGGCCGGACGAATGACGACCCCATTCATCCGGCGTTTATGGGAAGCGCGGGAGGTTGGCCTAACGGGGGAAACGGGCAATTTTGTTTCGGGATGTGCGGGGCCCCCACGTCTTATGGAGGGGGATTGCTGTGGATTGTTGTTTATGACCCAAACGCCCGTCAGTTGCGGCCGGCCACGATCAATGGAGTGGTCGACATGAGCGGGGCGCAAGGCGGGCCGGCGGGACCCCACGCGGAATACAGCGGTTGCGGCGCCGGTGGCGGCCTCTTGGTGGAGTCCAGTCTCTTGTCTGGGACCGGAAGCTTAAACGCCAACGGCGGCGGTTATCAATCGAGGGGCAATCCGCCCACCTTAGGCTTGGATAACGGCGGCGGCGGTGGCGGCATCATTTCCTTGATCAGCGATACGTCCGCTTTTTCAGGGACGACCTCGGTTTTGAACGGCCCCAACGCCCAACCCGGTATTGTCAGCGTGACCGCGCCGCCTTCCAGCGGATATTGATCCCCAAGGGGGGGCGTTTGACCTGAGGAAGGCCCCCGGGGGTTTTTCTTTTTCAATGAAATTTTTAAATTTTTAGCCGACTTTGTTTCCCCAAAGGCGGGCCCAAAATTCTTGATTTTTCCCCGGGAGGTTGTATAGTCCGAAGAAACACACCGTTCCCCGCCAAGATTTCAACGGATGAGGCCGCATGACCCCCACCGCCCAAACCGAAGCCGCCGCCTCCCCTTTTTTCGAGCTCCTCCAGCAGATTCCCCTGCAATGCCACGAACAAGAGCGCCTGCTCCAATCCGAGATTTTAAGCGTCCAAATCGATCCCCAACGCCAGATGATCTGGATGAAGCTGCAAATGCCCGGGCCCGTCACCGCCGAATGCTATGACAGCCTGGCCAATGGCTTGAAGGCCACCCTGCCGGACGTCTCCAAAGTTATCCTGGACGTGCATTACGCCGACAAGGCCCCCTCGCCCGCCGAATACCTAGCCCTCCACGGCCAAAGCCTGGTGTCGGCCCTCATCGAGGAAGCCGACATCGCCGAAGGCTGGTTCGCCCACTGCCGCCTGGCCCTGGAAGGGGAAACCTTGGTGTTGCAGGTCCCCCATGAGTTGGCGCTGCAGCAAATGGAGCGCAAGCAGGCCCCCCAGTTCCTCTCGGACATGATGAAGGCCCGCTGCGGCGCCGCTTTGCCGGCTAAGGCCCGGATGGTGGAGGCCCTGCGACCCGAGATCACGCCCGAGATGCTGGCCGCCGCCGCGCCCGAGAAGCCCAAGGAATCCGCCAAGCTCACCGAACCCGTCTCCATCCTGGGCCGGCCCATCGCCGCCGAGCCCCAGTCCATGAACGTGACCGACGAGCAGAACAACTTCGTGTGCGAGGGGGAGATCGTCCTCTACGAGACCATCACCACCCGGGCCGGGCGCCACCTGGTCAAGATGACCGTGACCGATTACGTGGACTCCATGGAAGTGAGTTTCTTCCACGAGAACGACGGCAAGTACAAGGGCGGCCTCAAGGAACGGGATTGGGTCCGGGTGCGGGGCGACCTGCGTTTCAACAAATACGCCGGGGACGACCTGACGGTGACCGCCCGCGACATCATGAAGGTGCCGCCGCCCGAGAGCCGGATGGACCGCGCCGCCGAGAAACGAGTGGAACTGCACTGCCACACCCAAATGAGCCGCATGGACGGGCTTTCCAAGATCGACCGACTCATCGAAAGGGCCGCCAAGTGGGGGCACAAGGCCATCGCCATCACGGATCACGGGGTGGTGCAGGCCTACCCGGAAGCGCGCGCCGCCGCCAAGAAGCACGGCATCAAGCTGATCCTGGGCATCGAGGGCTACCTAGTGGACGAGTTCAAGAAGGAAAAGGGCCTGCCCATCTACCACATCATCCTCCTGGTCAAGAACAAGACGGGCCTCAAGAACCTTTACCGCTTGGTGTCCGAGAGCCACCTCCATTATTTCTATAAACGCCCGCTGATCCCCAAGGAACTGCTCCAAAAGCACCGAGAGGGGCTCATCGTGGGGTCCGCCTGCGAGCAGGGTGAGATTTGGCAGCACCTGCTCAAAAAAGACAAGCCCATGGACGAGGTGGTGGACTTCTACGACTACGTGGAAATCCAGCCCTGCGCCAACAACGAGTTCATGATCGCCGATGGGGCCGTGAAGGACTTGGACCAACTCCAGGCCCTCACCCGGGAAATCTACGAACTGGGCAAAAAGCGCGGCAAGATGGTCTTGGCCACCGGGGATTCCCACTTCCTCGAGCCCCAGGACGAGGTCTACCGCAAGATCATCCACGCCGGCATGGGCTACGGGGTGGAGCGCCAGGCGCCGCTTTACTTCAAGACCACCGACGAGCTCAAGCGCGACTTCGAGTATTTCGCCCCCGAGATCGCCCATGAGCTGGTGGTGGTGAACCCGCAAAAAATCGCCGACATGGTGGAGGACGTGGAACCGCTCCCCACCGAGACCCTGTCCCCCCATTGGGAAGGCGCGGACGAGCTTCTGCGCCAGACCGCCACCGACCAAGCGAAGGCCCTTTACGGGGACCCCTTGCCCGATTTCATCGAGAAGCGCCTGAAGAAGGAACTGGACGCCATCATCAACAACAAGTTCTCCACTCTCTATGTCATCGCCATGAAGCTGGTGAAAAAGTCCATGGCGGACGGCTACCTGGTGGGCAGCCGGGGGAGCGTGGGCAGTTCCTTCGTGGCCTACCTTTGCGGCATCACCGAGGTGAACCCCCTGGCGCCCCATTGGCGCTGCCCCGAGGGCCATTACCACGAGTTCCCCGAGAACCCCGGTTCCTCGGCGGGCGTGGACATGCCCGAGAAGAAATGCCCGAAGTGCGGCAGCCCCACCATCCGGGACGGCTTTTCCATCGCCTTCGAGGTCTTCATGGGCTTCAAGGGCGACAAGATGCCGGACATCGACCTGAACTTCTCCGGCGAGTACCAACACGTGGCCCACAAATACGTGGAGGAGCTTTTCGGCAAGGACCATTGCTTCCGCGCCGGCACCATCTCGGCGGTGAAGGACAAGATCGCCTTCGGTTTCGTGAAGAAGTTCGTGGAGGAAGTGGGCCGCAAGGCCCGCAACGCCGAGCTCAACCGCCTCGTCAAGGGCTGCTCGGGCGTCTCCAAGACCACGGGCCAGCACCCCGGCGGCATCGTGATATTGCCCAAGCACATGGAAATCACCGACGTGTGCCCCGTGCAATATCCCGCGGACAACAAGGACGGGGACGTCATCACCACGCATTTTGACTATGACAGCATGCACGATTGCCTGGTGAAGCTCGACATCCTGGGCCATGACAATCCCACCAGCCTCAAGCGCCTGGAGACCATGACGGGCGTTTCGGCCGTGCACATCCCGCTCAACGACCCCGACACCATGAGCCTTTTTTCCGGCACCCAGGCGCTCAAGTTCAAGGAAAAGATCGACCTGGAGCTGGGCAGCCTGGGGATCCCGGAGTTCGGCACGACCTTCGCCATGGACATGCTCAAGGACACCCGCCCCACCAAGTTCGAGCATTTGGCCCGGCTGTCCGGCCTGGCCCACGGCACCGACGTGTGGCTGGGCAACGCCCAGGAACTGATCAAGAAGGGGACCGCCACGCTGTCGACCGTCATCTCCACCCGCGACGACATGCTCAACGACCTGGTGGCCCAGAAGATGGACGAGGCCCTGGCCTTCAAGATCATGGAGTCGGTGCGCAAGGGCAAGGGCCTCACCCCCGAATTCGAGAAGGCCCTGGCCGAGGCCAAGATCCCCTCCTGGTACGTGGAAAGCTGCCGCAAGATCAAGTACATCTTCCCCAAGGCCCACGCGGTGGCCTATTGCATCATGAGCTTCCGCATCGCCTACTTCAAAGTGCATTACCCCCTGGCCTTTTACGCCGATTACTTCACCAACAAGTCGGCGGGCTTCGACGCCACCATGGCCTGCGGGGGATTGGGCAAGGTCAAGGAGCACATCAAGAACATCAAGGCCATGGAAAAGCCCACCAACAAGGAACTGGACGAGGCGGCGGTTTTGGAAGTGGCCGCCGAAATGTACGCCCGCGGCTTCAAGTTCCTGAACGTGGACATCTACAAGTCCGCAAGCCGCCAGTTCAAGATCGAGAAGGACGGCAACGGCGTGGAATGCCTGCGGCCGCCCTTGATCGGCCTGCCGGGTCTGGGCGAGACCGCGGCCGAATCCATCGTGGAGGAGCGCGCCAAGGGCGAGTTCGTCACCGTGGAGGATTTGGTGGAGCGTTGCGGGGTCAACAAGAACGTCGTCGAGATCCTCAAAAGCCACGGCTGCCTGGGCGCCATGCCCGACTCCAACCAGGCCTCCCTCTTTTAACCCGGCCTCCGGCCAACGGCGCCAAGGCGGATCTTTGGACCTGAAACATCCCATCCTTCTTTTCGACGGCGTCTGCAATCTTTGCGGCGGATGGGTGCGATTCATCCTGCGCTGGGACAAGCGGGGCAGGTTCCGTTTCGCCGCGTTGCAATCCAAGGCCGCCCAAAGGTTGTTGCGGGCGAGGGGGCTTCCGGCGGGCGCCGCCAACACGGTCGTCCTGTTGGAAGCGGGTGAGACCTACACCCGCTCCGCCGCGGGCCTTCGGGTCCTAAGGGGCTTGGGCGGATTCTGGGCCTTGGGCTATGGCCTGATCCTGGTTCCGCGCTTCATCCGGGACGGGGCTTACGATTGGATCGCCCGAAACCGCTACCGGATTTTCGGCCGCAAGGACCGCTGCCTGGTCCCTCGGCCCGAATGGAAGACCCGTTTCCTCAAATAGACCGGGGGGACACCATATAAAGTAGTCCCGCCTCGCGGAAAACCCCATATTTCCAAGCCCTTTTCGGCGGTGGGCCTTGCCATCCCCGGCACTTTTTGATAAAACAATCCAGCAAATTAAGGCTTTCCCAAAAAGTGGGCCCTTCCGGCCCACTTTTTTTTTACCCCTGATTCCGGGGTTGGATTTTGAGGGTGCGATGAGCGATTGGAACCAGACGGGCCCCGCGCGGGTGAAGGAAACGGCCGAAGCCGTGGTCAGGGACAAGGCCCTGGAGTTGTTTGACTTCGCCGTCAGGCCCCAGGGCGGGAAGCTCTTGGTGACGGTGACGCTGGACAAGCCCGAGGGCGCCGTGACGCTGGATGAGTGTACGGCGGTCAGCCGGGAGCTGGAAGCGAGGCTGGACGCGCAGGATTTGATCGGGACGCCTTACCTTTTGGAGGTGTCGTCCCCGGGGTTGGACCGCCCCTTGAGGAATTTGGCCGACTGTCTGAGATTTAAGGGGCGGTTGGCCCATGTGGTGACGCGAGAGCCCCTGGCGGGGCAGACGAGCTTCCGGGGCCGCCTGAACGGCGTCTTGGAAGGCGCCGTGGAACTGGTCGCCGAAGGCGGCAAGGCCCATTGGATCCATTTTGACCGGGTGAAGGAAGCGCGGCTCGTCGTGGAGTTTTGAGCCGCCGCCAAAAACGCAAAGCTGAAAACTGATTTCGAGGTGTGGAAATGGGTAACGAATTAGCCCTGGTGATGAGCCAGATCGAGCATACCAAGCGCATCGACAAGAAGCACCTGGTGGAAGCCATCCAGGCGGCCCTGTCCTCGGCGGCCAAGAAGATCTTCGGCGTGGGCCAAGAGGTCGAAGTCGAGTTCGACGAGATCAACACCGAATTCCGCGCCTATTACCTCAAGGAAGTGGTCGAGGCCGTGACGGACCCGGGCACCCAGATCAACCTCAATGACGCGCGCAAGATCAAGCCCGACGCCGAGCTGGACGAGGTCATCAAGATCCGCATCCCCGCCGAGCAGTTCGGCCGCATCGCGGCCCAGACCGCCAAGCAGGTCATCGTGCAGCGCGTGCAGGACGCCGAGCGCCAGAGCGTGTACGACCAATTCAAGGAAAAGGAAGGCGACCTCATCACGGGCAACGTGCTGCGCTATGAGGGCCGCAACGTCATCATTTCCCTCGGCGACGCCGAGGCCCTGATGCCGCCCAAGGAACAGGTGCCCCGCGAACGCTACGTGACCGGCGAGCGCATGAAGTTCCTGGTGCTGGAAGTGCGCAAGACCCTCAAGGGCCCGGCCATCATCGTCAGCCGCGCCCACCCGAATTTGGTCCGCAAGATGTTCGAGCTGGAAGTGCCCGAGATTTACGAGGGCGTGGTCAAGATCGAGAGCGTGGCCCGGGAAGCCGGCGCCCGCACCAAGATTTCCGTGCGTTCCATGGGCGACGACCGGGTGGACGCCGTGGGCGCCTGCGTGGGCGTCAAGGGCATCCGGGTGCAGAACATCGTGGACGAAGTGAGGGGCGAGAAAGTCGACATCGTGCGTTGGGACGAGGACCCGCACAACTACCTGTCCAACGCCCTGTCCCCGGCCAAAATTTCGCGCATCATCTTCCACACCGAGACCCCCTCGGCGGAAGTGATCGTGCCCAACGACCAGTTGTCGCTGGCCATCGGCAAGAAGGGCCAAAACGCCCGCCTGGCCGCCCGGCTCACCGGCATCAAGGTCGACATCAAGAACGAGGAACAATACGCCACCGAGGAACGGGCCCGCATGGACGCCCATTTCTTGGAAATTTCCGAAGGCGCCCCCGCGGAGGCCCCCCAGGCTCCCACGGACGAGGAACGCTTGGTCGCGCCGCCCGATGAGATCAACGAGGGCGCCGTGCAGGGCCAAGTGAGTGAAGTGACGGTGGACAAGGACGAAAGCGGGGCCCCCATCATCCCGCCCACGCCCGAGTTCAAGGACGCGCCCCCTGACGCCCAAGCGCAAACGCCCGAAGCGGAGGTTTAAGGAACCCTATGAGCAAACGTCTTTTCGAATTCGCCAAAGAATTGGGACTCACCAGCAAGGAAGTGCTGGAGCGGACCAAGAAGTTGGGGTTCAACATCCCCAGCCAGCTCACCGTGGTGGATGAGAAGGTTCAGGCCGACGTGCGCCGGGACTTGGGGCTGGTCGCCGATCTGGCGGCCACGGTTCCCCCCTCGCCGCCCGTGCCCGCGGCCCCCGCCGCCTCCAAGGGCCCCACGCCCCTGAAACTGCCGCCGCCCGGGACCCATTTGGGCGCCCCGGCCATGCCGTCGCGCACCATCACCCGGCCCTCGGCCCAACCCCAGCACCCCCAAAGGCCCTCGGCCCCCAAGCCGGCCACCGCGCCGCGCCGTCCCGCCGGGCCTTCCCGTCCCATGCCGCTCAAGACCGGCGGCCATGGCTTGGCCGCCGGCCGCCCCCAGCTCAAACCCACCGCGGCCTCCCGGGCCGAGGCGGAAACCAAGGCCGAACCCCAGCTCGACCCCGTGACCGGGGAGCCGATGGCGGGCCCCAAGGTACTCACCAAGATCAAGGTGACCGAAGGCATCACGGTGGCGGAGCTTGCCCAGAAACTCAACGTCAAGCCCGGCATCCTCATCAAGGAGCTGATGGACCTCAAGATCTTGGCCACCATCAACCAGAAGATGGACATGGGGGTGGTGGAAACCCTCGCCAGCGTCCATGACGCCGAAGTGGAAGTGGTCCCCCTGTTCGGGGCCGAGATGTTCCAAGAAGCCCCCGATGATCCGAAGGACCTGGCCCCCCGGCCGCCGGTCGTGACCATCATGGGCCATGTGGACCATGGCAAGACCCTGCTCCTGGACGCCATCCGCAAGACCAAGGTGGCCGAAGGCGAAGCCGGCGGTATCACCCAGCATATCGGGGCCTACCAGGTCTCCACCGAGAAGGGCAAGATCACCTTCCTCGATACCCCGGGCCACGAAGCTTTCACCCTCATGCGCGCCCGTGGCGCGAAAGCCACCGATATCGTGGTGTTGGTGGTGGCCGCCGATGACGGCGTGATGCCCCAGACCCTGGAAGCCATCGACCACGCCAAGGAAGCCAAGGTCCCGATCATCGTGGCCATCAATAAGATCGACAAGCCCGAGGCCAACCCGGATAGGGTCAAGACCCAGGTCGCCGAAAGGGGCCTGACCCCCGAGGAATGGGGCGGCACCACCATCTTCGTGCCCGTCTCGGCCAAGAAACGCCAGAATCTCGAGAAACTGCTCGAGATGATCCTGCTCCAAGCCGAAGTGCTCGAGCTCAAGGCCAACCCCAAGCGGACCGCCAAGGGCGTGGTGTTGGAAGCCCGCCTGGACAAGGGCCGGGGCCCGGTGGCCACATTGCTCGTCGAAAAGGGCACCTTGAACGTGGGCGACAACCTGCTGGCCGGCAATACCTATGGCCGCGTGAAAGCCATGCA
>DATKNU010000118.1:0-2249 GCA_035541195.1 bacterium | reverse complement strand
AGGCCATCGAGTTGGACCCGGCCCACCTGCAATCCATCAAGAACTACGGCATCGCCTTGACCCTGATGGACGATTTCGATGGGGCGGTTTCCATCCTCAACCGGGCCCAGGAGCTGGGGCCTTCCTTCGCCGACATCTATTACCATTTGGGCAACGCCCACCTTTATAAGAAGGAGCTGGACGCCTCGGTCCAATGCTACCTGCAGGCCCTGCAGATCAATCCCCGCTACGCGGACGCGCGCTTGAGGCTCGCCACGGCCTGCGTGGGCTATTTGGCCAACGGCAGCGTGCTGGCCGAGGATAAGATCGTGGAGCTTTCCGAGCGGGCCAAGACCGAGGCGGAGACCGCCGCGTCCCTGAACCCCAAAGTGCGCAACCGGGAATTCATGGTGGCGATGGACATGATCAAGAACCGCAGTTTCCCCGTGGCCTTCCAGCGGATGATCGAGATCCGCCCCAAGTACCTGCCGCGCATCGGCGACGAGATCATTTTCTTCTTCACCCTCACCCTGCTTTACGGCAGCGAGGGGATCGACCTGCAGATGACCGAGCAATACATCGACAAGCTCAGCCGGGTCATCGAGGAATACCCGCATTACGCCGACCTGCACCACCATTTGGGCGTGGCTTACCTGATCAAGTGCCGGTTCGACGTGAGCCGTTCCTTGAAGGAATTCAAGAAGGCCTTGGAGATCAACCCCCAATTCCAAAAGGCCTTGAATAATTCCAGGGACACGGACGACCTGCACAAGAAGATATTGGTGGCGCTGAAGAAGGCGATCATTCCCCAAGCGAACAATTGAGTTAAAAGACGGCAGGGCTTATCCAGGCTTGGATGAGGGTCGGTGAAGTTTGCCGGGGAAAAACCGGCCAAGGGGCTGATTTCGTTTTCCGGGGATCGGCGCCGGCGGTTTTGGCCATGGTTTGAAGGGCGGGAAGCTTACTCGGCGGCGGGCGCCAGGGAATAATTGTTTTCCAGGAATTTCACCAAATCGCCGGTCATTTTCTCGAAATTGACCCCATAAGCGTAGCGGCCCATGGCTTTCAGCGGATTCTTGCGGGCCCAGACGATCCGACCCTCAAAGGCCACGCTGTGGCTTCCATCCAGGGAGTCCAGGTCCAGGACCACGCCCCCATTGGTTTCAACGAACTTATTCGAGTAGAATTGGGCCCCGGTTTTACTCACGTTGATGAGTTGGGCCTGGAAGATGTCCCGGTCCATCCCGCCCAGCATGCGGGCCTTGATGGTCTTGACCATGACCACCCGGGGATTGTCCGAACGTTTGTTGCTTTTGGGCGAGGGGCGGTTCAGTTTCGACATGGCGCGGGTCCTTTTACCGTGAAAGTGCGTCGAAAGCCGCTTTAGCATATCATTTCCCGGCCGGGTCCGGGGGTCAAAAAGGAACGAGGTTTTCAAGCTATGAGCGAGGTTCGAGTCCGTTTCGCCCCCAGTCCCACGGGATGGCTGCACGTGGGCGGGGCCCGCACGGCCCTTTTTAACTGGCTTTTCGCCCGGCATCACGGCGGCAAGTTCATCCTGCGCATCGAGGACACGGACCGGGAGAGGTCCAAGGATGAGTACGAGGAGGCCATCATCCGGGACCTGCAGTGGCTGGGGCTGGACTGGGACGAGGGCCCCTCGGTGGGCGGGCCTTACGGGCCCTACCGCCAGACCGAGCGGGCCGCGCTTTACCGCGAGCAGCTCAAATTGCTCCTCTCCACCGGCGCCGCCTATCCCTGCTTTTGCACGCATAAGGAGCTCGAGGCCGAGCGGCAAAGCGCCCAATTCGTGAACCAAGGTTACCGCTACTCCGGCAAGTGCCGGAGCCTGCCCAAGGAAGAAGTGGACCGCCGCAAAAAAGAGAAGATGCCCTATGCCGTACGCCTGCGCATCCCCGAGGGGAGCACCCACTTCGTGGACCTTATCCGGGGCGACGTCACGGTGTCGCACACGGAGCTGGATGATTTCATCTTGGTCCGCAGCGGCGGGGAGCCCACCTATAACTTCGTGGCCACCGTGGACGACGCCTTGATGAAGATTTCGCACGTCATCCGGGGCGAGGACCATATCTCCAACACCCCCAAACAGATCCTGCTCTACCAGGCCTTGGGGCTGGCCCAGCCCCAGTTCGCCCACATCCCGCTCATCCTGGGCCCGGACCGCGCTCCGCTTTCCAAACGCCACGGGGCCAACGCGGTGGGTGAGTTCAAACGCCAAGGGTACCTGCCCGAGGCCTTGATGAATTACC
>DATKNU010000117.1:0-6681 GCA_035541195.1 bacterium | reverse complement strand
CAAAATCGTCCAAAACGTCTGCCTGGTTTTATGCCTGGGGATGGTGATGTACCTTGTCCAACCCATCCTTTCCGCCACCGAATCCCTCTTGGAGGCCCAATGGAAGCAAATGTCGCCCCAAGAAATGACCTCCCACTTCCTGGAAGCCGCCCGAGACCTGCCCCGGGACGAGGCATTCGCGAAAACCGCGGAACGGTTGATGGAAAAATACTCGAAAGGGAAAAAATTTCCGGTTTATTTTTTCGGCGAAAGGGGGATCGAAGTCGCGATGTATGACGGACGTTCGAAAGCCTATCCTTACGAGGACATCGTCCAAGCCGCCTTCATCGCTTCCGTCCGGAACCGTATTTTATCCACCGACCCCAACTTAAAGAACGGGGATTGCATTTATACGTCGCCCGACATGAATGAATCGAAAGCCATGGCCGGGTCGAAGCTTAATTTAGAGCAAACCTTATTTCGACGGTTGAATTCACGGTATGTTTTGCGCCCGGTAGAAACCAGCGGAACCATCACCGTTTATAAAGTCCTGGGCGAAAAAAACCAAACCGTCAATCCAAGGTCCTTTCCTTAAATCCTAAAATTCTCGAAAGGTCCCGCAAGACTCATCCCGAAAACACCGTCGGGCAAGTTTCGGCGCGTCAGCAGGAGTTTGCTCCGATCTAGGGCCCTCCCAGCCCCCTCAACATTTCCCCACTTCCAGGCTGTATTTCTCGGTTTCCTCGTCGAAAGCCACCGGATACTTCCCCGTGAAACAGGCCACGCAATGGCCCTGGGGGGTGCCTTCCACGGCCTTCATCATGCCCTCCACCGACAGGTAGGAAAGGCTGTCCACCCTCAGGTAGGTCTTGATCTCGTCCAGGCTGTGGGTGGCGGCGATGAGCTCCTTGCGGCTTGGGAAATCCATGCCGTAGAAGCAGGGCGAGATGATGGGAGGTGAGGTGATGCGAAGGTGCACTTCCTTGGCGCCCACGTTTCGGATCATCTTGACGATCTTGCGCATGGTGGTTCCCCGCACGATGGAATCGTCCACCAAGACCACGCGCTTGCCTTCCAGCGCTTCCCGCACCGCGTTGTACTTGAGGCGCGCCCCGAAATCCCGGATGGCCTGGTCGGGTTCGATGAAGGTGCGCCCGATGTAGTGGTTGCGGATGAGGCCCATCTCATAGGGGATGCCGGATTCCTCGGCGTAACCCGTGGCGGCCATGTTGGAGGAGTCGGGCACGGGCACCACCACGTCGGCGGGCACCGGGCTTTCGGCGGCCAAAACGTGGCCCAAGCGCTTGCGTACGCGCTGCACGCTGGTGTCGAAAATGCGCGAGTCCGGCCGGGCGAAATAAATGTACTCGAAGATGCACATGGAAGCCGGCACCTTGTCGAAAGGCTTGATGGAAACCAGGCCGCTCTCGTTGATCATCACGATCTCGCCGGGTTCCACGTCCCGGACGTATTTGGCGTCGATGATGTCGAAGGCGCAGGTCTCGCTGGCCAACACCCAACTGTTGTCCAGCTTGCCCAGGCACAGGGGCCGGAAACCCGAAGGGTCCCGCGCGCCGATAAGGCCGTCGTCGGAAAGCACCAACAGCGAATAGGCGCCCCGGACCTGTTTCAAGGACTCAATCAATCCCTCGATGGGCGTGTGGGTGGTCGAGCGGGCCAGGAGGTGGACGATGACTTCCGAATCGATGGTGGACACGAAGATGGAACCGCGGGCCTCCAGCTCATCGCGGATGCGCCGGGCGTTCACCAGGTTGCCGTTGTGGGCCACGGCCAGGTTGCCGCGCGCGTACTCGACCGCGATGGGTTGGGCGTTGCGGATTTGGCTGGAGCCGGTGGTGGAATAACGCACATGGCCGATGGCGGTCTTGCCGGGCAGGTCTTTAAAAACCGGTTCCTGGAAAATGTCGGCCACCAAGCCCATGCGCTTGTAATTGTAGAGATGGCCGTCATGCATGGTGCAGATGCCGGCGCTTTCCTGGCCCCGGTGTTGGAGGGAATGCAGCCCTAAATAAGTGATCTTGGCGGCCTCGGGGTGCCCGAAGATGCCGAAGACCCCGCATTGGTCATGGGGCTTGTCGTCATCCAGTTGGTACCTGGGTTTCTGCGGCTCTTCCTGCCCCACCCTCGTCTCGCTCATGACCGCTCCCCGCTTGAGTTGGCTACCCTTAAGAAAAGGCTAGGCCATTATTTTTTCAATGGCGTTGTTGAACAAATCCGCGGCTTCCCGCACCGAAAGTTTCACCGCGTCCCCAATCTGAAGTTCGTCCCCCCCCACCGAACCCAGCTTTTCCAAGGGAACGCCGAGTTTCGCCGCCGCCGCCTCAAACTGGGCGGCTTTTCCGGGATCGCAGGAAACCACCGCGCGGGACTGGGCTTCCCCAAAAAGGCGGCCATCCAGCCTGCCCAAGCCCGGCAGGGAGACCTTGGCCCCCTTCATGCCCTCCTCATGGGACAGGCCGCTGAAACAGCTTTCGGCCAGGGCGACCGCCAGCCCGCCTTCGGAACAGTCGTGGGCGCTTTGAAGCAGCCCCGCCTGGGCCGACTCAATCAAAAGCCGGTGTAATTTCCGCTCCGTGTCCAGGACAAGCCTGGGACAAAGACCGGTCTTTTGGCCATGGACCAGGTGCAGGTAGCGGCTGGCCCCGATGGAGTCGCCCACCGCGCCCAAGAGATAAATGACGTCGCCGTCTTTTTTGAACCACTGGGTCACGCGCTTTTGAACGTCCTTGAAAAGGCCGATCATGCCCACGATGGGCGTGGGGTCGATGGCCCCTTGGGGGCTTTCGTTGTAAAGGGACACGTTGCCGCCGGTCACGGGAATCTTGAGGAAGGCCGAGGCGTCGGCCACGCCGGACACCGAGCGCTCGAACATGTAGAAGACTTCGGGCTTCTCGGGGCTGCCGTAGTTCAGGCAATCCGTCATGCCCAAGGGTTCGGCGCCCGAGCAGGCGATGTTCCGGGCGGCTTCCGCCACCGCGATCTTGCCGCCCTCGTAAGGGTCCAGCGCGCAATAAGCGCCGTTGCCGTCAATAGTCATGGCCAATCCCAGCGCCGTACCCTTGACCCGCACCACCGCGGCGTCGGAGCCGGGCCGGACGTAGGTGTTAGTGCGCACCATGTGGTCATATTGGCGGTAGACCCAGCGCTTGCTGGCGATGGTGGGGTCGGCCAGGAGCCTTAAAAGGACGGCCGTCAGATCTTTCGGCACGGCGATGGAGGCCTCGTCGAACTCCCGGTGCTTTTTAAGGATGGCCGGCTCGCTCTTGGCGGGATGGTAAATGGGGGGCTCGGTCAAGGACTGGGCCGGCACCTCAACGACGGTCTTCCCCTTTTCCTTCACCACCATGAGCCCCGTATCGGTGACTTTGCCGATGGTGGCCGCGTGCAGGTCCCACTTGGCCAGGACGTCATGCACCTTTTGCTCGCAACCGGGCTTGGCCACCAAGAGCATGCGCTCCTGGGACTCGGACAAGAGAATCTCGTAGGGCGTCATGCCCCCCTCGCGTTGGGGCACCTTGGCCACGTCGATCTCGATGCCGGCGCCGCCCCGACTGGCCATCTCGCAGGTCGAGCAGGTCAATCCCGCCGCACCCATGTCCTGGATACCCACCAAAAGGTCGCCCTGGATGAGTTCCAAGGTGGCTTCCATCAAAAGTTTTTCCATGAAGGGGTCGGCCACTTGGACCGCGCTGCGTTTCTCCTGGGACTCGTCGCTGATTTCCGTGGAGGCGAAGGTGGCCCCATGGATGCCGTCCCGGCCTGTGGTGGCACCGATATAAATGACCGCGTTGCCCACGCCCGAGGCCTTGCCCCGGATGATGTGCTCGTGGCGCACCAGCCCCACGCTCATGGCGTTGACCAGGCAGTTGTCCGTGTAGGTCTCGTCGAAGACCACTTCCCCGGCCACCGTGGGGATGCCCATGCAATTGCCGTAATCCGCGATGCCCTTCACCACGCCGGTGAAAAGATGCTTCACCTTGGGCAAGGCCAAGGGCCCGAACCGGAGGGAATTCAAGTTGGCGATGGGCCGCGCGCCCATGGTAAAGATGTCGCGCAAAATGCCGCCCACGCCCGTGGCGGCGCCCTGGTAGGGCTCCACGGCGGAAGGATGGTTGTGGCTCTCCACCTTGAAGGCCACCGCCCAACCCTCGCCGATGTCCATGATGCCCGCGTTCTCCCCCGGGCCCTGCAGCACCTTGTCGCCCTGGGTGGTGAACTTGCGGAGCACTTCCTTGGAATGCTTGTAGCCGCAATGTTCCGACCACATGACCGAATAGACGCCCAGTTCGGTCAGGTTGGGTTGGCGACCCAGGATCTTGAGGATACGCTCATACTCGTCGGGCTTGAGACCGTGTTCCTTGACGATTTCGGGCGTGATCTCCACCGTGGGACTCATGCCTTCACCCCCGCGTTCAAAAGCGATTGCCAAAAGACTTTGCCGTCGGCGCTTCCCAAGGCCCCCTCGGCGGAACGGTCCGGATGGGGCATGAGGCCGAAGACGTTGCGGGCCTCATTGCAAATGCCCGCGATGTTGTCCAAGGAACCGTTGGGATTGGATTCGGGGCCCACAACGCCCTTCTCGTCGCAATAGCGCACGACCACTTGGCCGCCGTCCTTCAGTTTCTTCAAACCCTCGGCGTCAATGAAGTAATTGCCTTCCCCATGGGCGATAGGGATTTTAAGGACTTGGCCGGCCTTGCCGGCGTTGGTGAAGGGGGTTTTTTCCTGTTCGAGGCGAAGGTAGATTTCCTGGCAGATGAATTGAAGCGAGCGGTTGCGCAGCAAGGCACCCGGCAAAAGGCCGGCCTCGCAGAGGATCTGGAATCCGTTGCAGATGCCCATGACCAGCCCGCCCTTGGCGGCGAAGTCCGCCACGGACTTCATGACCGGGGAAAAACGGGCGATGGCGCCCGTGCGCAGGTAGTCGCCGTAGGAGAAGCCGCCGGGCACAATCACGCAATCCGGGCCCTTCAGGTCGGTATCCTTGTGCCAGACCATCTCCACCTTCTGGCCCATGACGTCCCGGAGCGTCGTCTCGCAATCATGGTCGCAATTGGAACCCGGGAAAACAACGACGGAGAATTTCATGAAGCCTCCCCAGTCAAAAACCATTCACCAAAGAGACGCGGAGACGCGGAGAAAGAAAAAAAGCCCATTCCCCAAAAACGAAGAAGAATTTTCTTAAACCGCGCCTCCGCGTCTCCGTGGTAAATGGGGTCTTGAATCATTTCTTCTCCACCGTGAAGCGGTAGGACTCGATATTGGGGTTGGCCAAAAGCTTGTCGCAGATCTCGTCGGCTTGTTTCTTCACCTCGGACTCCGCCAACGACGAATCGAATTCCATTTGGGTGAATTTGCCCAGGCGCACCTGGCTCACCTTGTCATAACCCATCTGGCCCAGGGCCCTTTGGACTGTGGCGCCCTGGGGATCCATCACCGAGGGCTTCAACGTCACATAAACGTTCACGTGCCATACCATAACCCGCTCCTATTTCTTGCCGGTGATTCCAGCCCGTTTGAGGATGTAATCCACGTTCTTCAGATGGTACGAGAGATCAAAACACTTTTCGATCTCCTCATGGCTCAATTTCGAGTGCACCTCGGGGTCCCGGCGGACAAGGTCCTTAAAGTTAAGCTCGTTCTTCCAGGCGTTCAAGGCGTTGCGCTGCACGATGGCATAGGCCTTTTCCCGGGTATAACCCTTCTTGACCAGGGCCAAAAGCACCTGTTGGGACGAGACCAAACCCCGGGTGAGCTGGATGTTCTTGAGCATCCGCTGGGGATAAACGTTGAGCTTTTCCATGACCCCGATGAACTTGGCCAGCATGTAGTGCAGGCAAATGGTGGCGTCGGGCAAAATGACCCTTTCCACCGAGGAATGGGTGATGTCCCGCTCATGCCAGAGGGCCACGTCCTCTTGGGCCGCCAGGGCGTAACCCCGCATGACGCGCGAAAGCCCCGCCACCCGCTCGCAAGTGAGGGGGTTGCGCTTGTGGGGCATGGCCGAGGATCCCTTCTGGCCCTCGGCGAAAAATTCCTCGGCCTCCAAAAGCTCGGTGCGCTGGAGGTTACGGATCTCGGTGGCGAACTTTTCCAGCGAATTGCCGATGCCGGCCAAAACCGACAGGAAAAAGGCCAAGCGGTCCCTTTGCAGGGTCTGGGTGGAAACCGGCGCGGGCTTGAGCTTGAGCAACCGGCAGACCTGCTCCTCGACCCGGGGATCGATGTTGGCGAAGGTTCCCACGGCGCCCGAAATCTTTCCCACGGCGATCTGGTGGCGGGCCATCTTGAGCCGCTCCTGGTGGCGGCCCACCTCGTCGAACCAGAGGGCCATCTTGAGCCCGAAGGTGACCGGCTCGGCGTGCACCCCGTGGGTGCGGCCGATCATCATGGAATGGCGGTGCTTGAGGGCCTGGGCCTTGAGGATTTGCCGCAGCCTGCCCAATTGGGCGGCCAAAAGATCGGTGGCCTGGACCAATTGCAGGGATTGGGCCGTGTCCACCACGTCGGTGGAGGTCAGCCCCAAATGGATGAACCGGGAGGAGGGGCCCACGAATTCGGCCACCGAGGTCAGGAAGGCGATCAGGTCGTGGTTGGTCTTTCGTTCGATCGCCTCAATGCGGGGCACGCTGAAGCGGGCCTTTTTCTTGATGACCGCCAAGTCCTTGCGGGGGATCTTCC
>DATKNU010000116.1:0-4257 GCA_035541195.1 bacterium | reverse complement strand
ATTTCACCACCCGGCCCCACCGGGTGCCCATGTTGTCGCTCGACAACACCTACTCGCTGGAGGAGCTGAAGGAATTCGAGGAGCGGGTGGCCAAGGGGTTGGAAGGCGCCCGGCATGAGTATGTTTGCGAGCTCAAGATCGACGGGGTCAGCATCGAGCTCGTTTATGAGAAGGGCGTCCTGACCCAGGCCCTCACCCGCGGCGACGGGGAAAAGGGCGACGACGTGTTGATGAACGTGCGCCACATCCCCGGAATCCCGCCGAGGCTCAAGGGGGCCGGCCTGCCGGACCGGGTGGAAATCCGGGGCGAGGTTTTCTTCACCCGCAAGGATTTCGAGGCCGTGAACGCCGACCGGGCGCGGCAGGGCCTGGAGCTTTTCGCCAATCCCCGCAACACCGCCTCGGGGACCCTCAAGACCGTGGACCCGGCCGAATCCGCCAAAAAGCCGCTGCGCATCCTGCTCTATTACGTCCTGTCGCCGGGCAAGCTGCCCTTTTCCACCCAGAAAGAAAGCCTGGAGTGGCTGGGCAAGATGGGGTTCCCCGAGGACCGGCATTTCAGGCTCTGCGAGACCATCGAGGAAGTCTTCGACTATTGCGAGGAATACCAGGCCAAGCGCGACAAGATCGGCTTCGACTGCGACGGGGTGGTGTTGAAGATCAACCGGTTCGACCAGCGGGAAAAGTTGGGCGAGACCACCAAAATCCCCCGTTGGGCCATCGCCTTCAAGTTCGCGGCCCAGAAGGCCGAAACCACCCTCAAGGCCATCACCCTGCAGGTGGGCCGCACCGGCGCCATCACGCCGGTGGCGGAGCTGGAACCGGTCCAACTGGAGGGCACCACGGTGTCCCGGGCCACGCTCCACAATGAGGACGAGATCAAGCGCAAGGACCTAAGGGTGGGCGACCGGGTCTTGGTGGAAAAGGGCGGGCTGGTCATCCCCAAGGTGCTGAAATCCTTCCCGGAAAAACGCACGGGCAAGGAAAAGCCCTTCAAGATGCCCGCCGATTGCCCGGTCTGCGGGTCGGAGCTTGAGAGGGAAGAGGATGAGGCGGCCTGGCGCTGCGAGAACCCGGCCTGCCCGGTCCAGGTGGAGCGGCGCATCGAGCATTTTTGCGGCCGCGACGCCATGGACATCCGGGGCGCGGGTCCGGCGGTGGTCCAACAGCTTTTGAAGGAAAAACTCATCCGGGATTACGCCGACCTCTACGCGCTCACCCCGAAGGACGTGGCTGAATTGGAGCGCAAGGCCGAGAAGTCGGCGCAGAACCTCATCGGCCAGATTGAGGAGAGCCGCGGCCGCACCCTGGGCCGCCTGCTGTTCGCCCTCGGCATCCGGCACGTGGGCGTGCATGTGGCCGAGATCCTGGCCGCCCGGCACAAGGACCTCTGGGCCCTGGGCGGGGCTTCGGAGGAATCCTTGACGGGGGTCGACGGCATCGGGCCCGTGGTGGCCCATTCCATCGTCTCCTTTTTCGCCCACGCCGCGAACGTCAAGATCCTCAAGAAGCTCGAGAAATACGGCGTCAACGTGAGGCGCCTGAAGGAAGAGGAGCCTTCCGGGGAGCAACCCTTGGAGGGCCAGACCTTCGTCTTCACGGGCGAATTGGCGGGATACAGCCGCAAGGAAGCCGAGGACAAGGTCAAGAAGCTCGGCGCCAAGGCGTCCGGCTCCGTCTCCAAGCTCACCACCTACGTGGTGGCGGGCGAATCGGCGGGGTCGAAGCTCAAGAAGGCGAAGGAACTGGGAGTGGAAGTCTTGACCGAGGCTGATTTTGAAAAATTAATGAAGAGATACAAATGAACAAGGACAAATTCAAGGCGCGCGCAAACACTCGGCGCCCAGGGGCGGCCCAGTCACCAAACAATCAATGTTTGGGCAGGCGCGAAGGGTTAAACGAAACTATTTATATTTCTTTTGAAAAGGAAAGGTTTTTTCTTCCTTGGCGCCTTTGCGTCTTTGCGTTGGTTTTTTGTGTTGGTTCTAGCGTTTGGGCCCAAACGCCCACGCCCGTTTCCTTGGACCCCAAGTTGGCCCAGGCCGCCGAAAAAGTGCGGGCGGCCCAAGCCGAGGCCCAAAAAACCAAGGATGCCTGGGACAAAAGCCGCCTGGAAGCCACCCTTTACAGCCAAAGGGCGGACCGCGCCTACAAGCGTTGGTTGGCCGCCAAGAAGGACTGGAAGAAGAAAATGGCGGACCATCGGGACCGGGCCCAATTGGAGTTCCAGGTAGCCGTGGAAAAACGCAAGCTCGCCTATGACCAATGGCAGCAGGCGCTGGATCGACTGGATGCCGAGCAACAGCTTTTGAACGCGCTTTTGGTGGATCAGGACATTCGGGCCACCCGGGCCCAACTGGGGAAACTCCAAGCCGAGCTGGGGCCCCTGCCCAGCCCCACGCCCGGGGCCTAGCCCTTGCGCGGCTTGGGGCGAAGCGGCGGGTGGGTCCTGGGCCTCTTGGCGGTCCTGGGCCTTTTCACGGTGGCGGCGGCGGTTTGGCGCGCCGAAAAGTTGATTCCCCTCATCCCCCGGCTTCAATCCGACGACTATCTCCAAAAGAAATTGAACCTGCCCCAATGGGTGCGCCTGGACGGAGTGGCGCCCTTGGCGGTATCGGCCATCTTGACCAGCGAGGATGATGCCTTTTACCAAAACCGCGGCTACGAGCTTTCGTCCATGTGGGACGCCTTCAAGGAAGACCTGAGGTCCCTGCGGTTCAAAAGGGGGGCCAGCACCATCACCCAGCAAGTGATGAAAAACACCCTGCTCAACAAGCGCAAGACCCTCAGCCGCAAGATCGAGGAACTGATCCTGGCCCAAGCGGCCGAGAAGGCGCTCAGCAAGGACCGGATCCTGGAGATCTACCTCAATACGGCCCAGTGGGGCGACAAGCTTTACGGCATCGAGGAGGCCTCCCAATTTTATTTCCAGGTCCCGGCCCGGGATTTGACTTTGGAAGAGGGCGTCTACCTGGCCGCCCTTTTGCCCAGCCCGGTGCGCTACAGCCGCTCCTTCAAGAAGGGCCAGGTCTCGACCCGGGACCAAAAGGTGATGGATTCCATCCTGGCGCGGATGCTGGCGTTGGACCTGATCAGCTCGGACCAATTTGAGAAGGCCGAAGCGGCGCTTTTGCCGTTCGAGGCGGCCCCCGATTTATCGCCGACCCCAACCCCGACGCCTTGATTCCACCGCCAAGGCGACAAGTGAACCGAAACCTTTTTCCTCGGGTTTAAATCATCCCCATTTGGCTTGGACTTTTAACGCCCCCTTGGGCGCGGGTGCCTGGGCGGTGAACCGGCTTGGGTTTTAGGAGTTTTCGGTCGGTGGACGCCTTGCGCCCCCCCTTTAAAGTCCCTATACTTAGGCCTCTTTGACCGGGCTTGGCCCCGACTCCCACGAACGAGGCTTTATGTTTGAAACCATTTTAACCAGCATTTTCGGCAGCAAAAATGACCGGGAAGTGAAGAAGCTCTGGCCCAAAGTGGCCCAGATCAACGCCCTGGAACCCCAAATCCAGGCCCTCTCCGACGACCAACTCAAGGCGAAAACCGCCGAATTCAAGGACCGATTGGCCCAGGGCGAGACTTTGGACGAGCTCCTGCCCGAGGCTTTCGCGGTGGTGCGGGAAGCCTCCAAGCGCACCTTGGGCATGCGCCATTTCGACGTCCAGCTCATCGGCGGCATGGTTCTGCACCAGGGGAAGATCGCCGAGATGCGCACCGGCGAGGGCAAGACCTTGGTCGCCACCCTGGCCGCCTACCTGAATGCCCTGCCGGGAAAGGGCGTCCATGTAATTACCGTCAATGACTATCTCGCGCGGCGCGACTCCCGCTGGATGGGCCCGCTTTACGAGTTCCTAGGTCTCAGCACCGGGGTAATCGTCTCCGGCGGCCAGAGTACCGAGGAGAAGCGTGCCGCTTACGCCGCGGATATCACCTACGGCACCAACAACGAATATGGATTCGACTATTTGCGCGACAACATGGCCTTCAGCGTCGCCGACCGGGTCCAACGCGGTACCCACTTCGCCATCGTCGACGAAGTCGATTCAATCCTCATCGACGAGGCGCGCACCCCGCTGATTATTTCCGGACCCACCGACGACAATTCCGACCTCTATGTCAAGGTCAACACCCTGATCCCGAAACTCACCAGGCAGGCGGAAGAGGGCCAGCCCGGCGACTACAGCGTCGATGAGAAGGCCCGTCAGGTGTACCTGACGGAAGAGGGCCACCAGCACGTCGAAAGCCTGATGG
>DATKNU010000115.1:0-16075 GCA_035541195.1 bacterium | reverse complement strand
GGCAGACCGGGTCGGTCAGGCCCTCCATCAAACTGTCGACCATCTTGGAATCCCGCATGCGCTTCCCGAACCGCAGGTCCCGGCTCACATAGGGGGCTTGGCTCATGGATTCGGTGCCGCCGGCGAATTGTAGGTCCGCGTCGCCGCATTGGATGTTCTGGTAGGCGTTCACCACCGCCTGCAGCCCCGAGGAGCAGTTGCGCTGGACCGTGTAGGCGGTGGTTTCCTTCGGGATGCCGGCGAGCAGGGCCGCCACCCGGGCCACGTTGGGCGCGTCCGAAAACTGGCCCACGCAACCCAGGATGACCTCGTCAATCTCGGAGGGTTTCAGGTTGTTGCGTTTGATGAGTTCCTTCATGACCGTGGCGGCCATGTCCTGCGGCGTCACGTCCTTCAAGGCCCCGCCCAGATTGCCGATGGGCGTCCTGCCCCCGTCCACGATGACCACGTCTTTCATGAAAAACCCCTTTTCACCACAAGTCCCCTTCGGGGACCACAAAGTTCACGAAGTTTAGGATAAAAATATTTGCCTTACTTCGTGCACTTCGTGGCGCCGCAGGCGCCCGTGGTAAATTATTGTTTTAGTTTCGCTTTTTCTTCTTCCACTAAAAGCCGCCGCAGCATCTTGCCCACCATGTTCTTGGGAAGCGCTTCCCTAAATTCCACTTCCTTGGGGACCTTATACTTGGCCAATTTCCCCTTGCAGAACTCAATGATCTCCTGGGGGTTGGAGGTTTGGCCCGGTTTCAGCACGATATAGGCCTTGATCTTGTCCACCAGCTTCTCGTCGGGCACGCCGGCCACCACGCAATCCAGCACCTTCTCGTTTTGGAACAGCACCTCTTCCACATCGCGGGGATACACGTTCTCGCCCCCGACCTTCACCATGTCCTTCTTGCGGTCCACGATCGCGAAGAACCCGTCCTCGTCCATGTAGCCGATGTCGCCGGTGTAAAGCCAGCCGTCCCGCAACACCATTTTGGTTTCTTCCGGGTGGTTCCAATAGCCCTGCATGATCTGGGGGCCCTTGATGACCAATTCACCGGTCTCCCGGACGCCCATTTCCCGGGTGCCGGTTTCCACGTCCATGATCTTGGCGTCCGTGCTGGGGAAGGGCAGGCCGATCATGCCCAGCTTGCGCTTGCCGTAAACCGGATTGCAATGGGTCACCGGCGAGGCTTCCGTCAAACCATAACCTTCCACCAGTTTGCCCCCGGTCAGGGCCTCGAATTTCTTTTGGACCTCCTGGTGCAGGGGCCCGGCCCCCGAGATGCAGGCCTTGATGCTGTGGACGTTGTACTTGCCCACGTCCGGATAGTTGTTGATGGCCACATAGATGGCCTGCACGCCCGGGAAAAGGCTGACCTTGTATTTGTCCACGGCCTTCAAGACCTGCACCACGTCGAACTTGGGCACCAGCACCATGGAAGCCGCCATGGAAATGGCGAAGGTCATGCCCGCCGTCATGCCGTAGGAATGGAAGATGGGGATGGCCAGCATGAAGACTTCCTTCCCCTCGGGCAAACCCGGGAACCAGGATTTGCACTGGTAGGCGTTGGCCACCATGTTGCGGTGGGTCATGATGACGCCCTTGGAAACCCCCGTGGTGCCGCCCGTATATTGAAGCAGGGCCGTCTCGTCCATCTTCAGGGGCTTTCGCGCCGGCGTGGCGGGGCTCTTCTCCACTTCCTTCCGGAAGGGACGGAAGAGGGTTTCGGCGGGCCATTCCACCCAGGTCTTTTCCTTCTTGGCCTTGATCGGATAGATCCACTTGAGGGGGACCGGGAAATAATCGTTGATGCGGGTCACCCAGACGCGCTTCAACGAGCAAGCGGCCGCCACTTCCCGCAGGATGGGCACGAAGCGGTCCAGGGCCACCACGTGCTGGGCGCCCGAATCCTTCAACTGATGTTGGGTCTCGGAAGCCGAATTGAGGGGGTTCAGTTGGGTCAGGATGGCCCCGGCGCGCAGCACCCCGAAAAAGGCGATGACCACCTCGGGGCAGTTGGGCAGGTAAAGGGCCACCCGCTCGCCGGGCTTCACGCCTTCTTCCAGCAAAAGGTTGGCGAATTGGTCGATTTTGCGGTTCAGGTCCGAATAAGAAAAGGTGGCGCCGAAATAATGCAGGGCCGCGTGCGAGGGGTATTGGGCCGCCGTTTCGTCCAAAATCTCGGGAAAGGATTTCTCGGGGTAAGTGAGGGTCCGGGGAACCCCCTCGTCATACGAGGCCAGCCAAGGTCTCTCAGGCATGTGTCGCTCCCGGGTCGTTGAGAAATCCTGCACTTTTAGTGTATGCCTCCCTTCGGGCCCTGTCAAACCAGGAGCCCCTTTTTTAACCGGCCATGGGAAGCCGGGCCGGTTTGTGGCAGAATGGTTCCGTTCAGGTCATCTCGTGGAAAGCGGGTTCGCTTGACGCCCCTCATCCTTCTTCTTCTATCCCAGGAATTCAGGCGGTACCTGCTCCAGGGGCGGGTGTCGCACGTGGCGCAATTCTCCGACGAGGGCGTGGAACTCACCCTCTACCACCCGGACCGTCGGATCTTTTACCTGACCGCCGTCTTGACGCCCCAAAAACCCTTCCTCTTCATGGCCGCGCAAAAACGCGCCGCCATGTCCAAACCGCCTAATTTCTGCCGGTCCCTGCGCAAGCACTTGGACTACGCCCAAGTGGCCGAGATCGAGCAGGAACTGGGCGAGCGGCTCTTGACCCTCCACCTCAAGACGCCCCACGGCCTCTACCGGCTGATCTTCGAGGGGCTGTCCAAGTACCCCAACTTGATTTTGGTCGGGCCCGACGGGCGCATCATCAGCGCCATGCGCTACAAGAATGAGGCCGAAAGGCCCGTGGTGCCCCAAACCCTCTACGCGCCGCCGCCCCAGCCGTTGGAAAAACCCAACTTCTGGACCTTGGACGAGGCCACCTTCCAAAAACTTTGGGACGAGGCGGGCAGGCCCCCGCTGGGTCCCTGGCTCAAGACCCAGTTCCGCGGCTCGGACGCCGAATTGGCCGCCCACTTGGAAGGCTTCGGCCCCGAGGCCTTCGCGAAGTGGGTCGCCCTGCGCCAAAGCGTCCAGGAAAAGGGATGGGAGCATTTTCGCCTGCTGGCCGAGCCCGCGCCGGCCCTCAAGCTTTTCGCCCCCTCGGGGGGCGTCCTTTTCACCAGTCCCTCGGAAGCCGTGGCCGAATGGTTCCTCTTGGAAAACCACAAGCGGTTATTGGCCCAGGAAAAAACCGGCATCGAATCCGAGATCAACAAGGCGCTCAAGCACGAGAAGAAAATCGCCGAGAAATTGAAGAAGGACCGGGTGGAAGCCGAGCGGTCCGACCAATACCAATGGTGGGGCGAGCTGCTCATGGCCCAACTGCATAAACTCAAGCCCCACCAAACCAGCGTGGAATTGGAGGACGTGGTGCGCGGCGCCCCAGGACCCGTGACCATCCCCCTGGACCCGGAAGCCACCCCCCTGGTCAACGCCCAGCGCTTCTTCAAGAAGGCCCAAAAGGGCTCCCGGGGCCTGGCCCTGGTTGAAAAGCGGGAAAAGGAAATCGCCGAACGGACCCTGCAGCTTAAATCCGCCCAACGCAGCCTGCCGGCGCTTCAAACCGTCGAGGAAATCCGAAAGGCGCGGCTGGAGCTTTTCCCCGTGAAAAAGGAAATCCGGGAAAAGGCCGTAAAACCCAAGGAACCCAAGGTGCCCACCCCCAATATCCTTCGGGAAAAGCTCAATTCCCAATTCGAACTTTGCGCGGGGACCTCGGCCATCGCCAACGAATACGTGACCTTCCAATTGGCCCAACCCGAGGACATCTGGTTCCACGCGCGCGACCTGCCGGGCTCCCACGTGATTTTAAGGCGCCTGCGGCGGGACGCGGTGGTGACGGACGCGCTGATCTTGAAGGCGGCCCAAGTGGCCGCCACCCACAGCAAGGCCCAAACGGGGGCCAAGGTGACGGTGAGTTATACGGAAAAGAAGTTCGTGAAGAAAATTCCGGGCGCCCCCGCGGGGATGGTCAGCATGAGCAAGGAACGCAGCATCCTGATCCAGCTCTAGGCCCGGGTGACTCCGGTTTATTGGACCGTCGGAATCTCCGGCGAGGGCTGGGCCACTTCCATGGGCACCAAGGAGGTGGGCGGCGTGGGCGTGGGCGCCTCGGGGATGCGGGGCGGGAACAAGCCCGGCGAGCCCATGTCGGTGGATTGAAGGGTCACGGGCTGGAAATTCGCCTCCACGGTGGCCCGCTCGCTGGGCGATTGGGTGGTGCCGGCGCTGGCCACCCCGGGGGTGGTCTGGGCGGCCTGCTTTTGCTTCTCCAGCTTCGCCAATTGGTCGGCCTGCTGTTTGCTCAAGAGGGGCTTGCGGATCTGGTCGATGTGGTCCTTGGCGGCTTGGTCCGACGGCACCAGTTCCGAGTATTTTTCCCACTGGTAGAGGGCCTTGCCGGGTTCTTCCTCGCGCTCGTAAATTTTGGCCAAGGATTGGTGGGCCCGGGCCTGCTCGTCATCGGACTGTAGGATCGCCAGGTATTGCTTCTTGGCGCCGTCCCAATCCCGGACACTCTCGTAATAATCCGCCAATTTGTAATGGGCGTCGATGTCCGCGGGGTTGATGTCCACGGCGGCCTTATACTCGTCCAAGGCCCGGTCCTGTTGGCCCGAGGCCGCGTAGGTGTCCGCCAACTTGGTCCGGGCCCCCGCCGACATGGGGGCGTCGATCACGGCCTGGCGGTAGTAGGCCAAAGCCTCATCCTGGCGCTTCAAGGCCGCGTAGGAATCCCCCAGCCGCTCGTTGATCTGGGCGTTGTCCGGGAAAAAACGCACGGCCACCTTCAACTCGGTCACCGCCATGTCGTAACGTTGGGTGTCGAAGTAAGCCATGCCCAGGTTGTAATGGGCCGACCCGAAATCGGGGTTCACCTGCAGGGCCTTCTTGGCGTAGAGAACCGCGTCGGGGAAATCCCGCTTTTGGAGGTACACGTAGGAAAGGTTGCTCAAGGCCGGGAAATAATTGGGTTGGACCTGGAGGGCCTTCTTGAACTGGGTCAGGGCGTCGTCGATTTGGTTCTTGTCGGCATAGAGGCGGCCCAGGTTGGTTCGGGCTTCCACGTCATAGGGGTTCAGGTTGACGGCCTCTTCCAGGTAACGGATCGAGGTCTCGTTTTTCTTGTCCCGGGCATAAACATTGCCCTTATCCAGGTAAAACTGGCTGGTGGGCTCGGCCCAGAGGGTTTCCCCCAGGGCGAAAACCAAGAAAAGGCCAAAAACCACCGCTCGCGAACGAAGGGACATGCCCTCTCCTCGACTTAAGGATTTCAGGAAAAAACCGGGTCTTTACCGCGCGGGCGGCAAGTCAAACGATTTTAGGCCAGGGCCCAAGGGCCGTCAACGGACAAAGGCGGGCGAGCCCTTTCTTAAAGGGATTTAAGGGCTTCCCGCCGGATGGCCCCAAGAAGCGCGCCTGTCTTTGCCGCCGAGGGTGACTCCGCGTAAAGCCTCAAAAGCGGCTCCGTACCCGAGGCCCGTGCCATCACCCAACCATCCTTGAGATCGAACCTTACCCCGTCCAGGGCTTGGACCCCCGTGATTTTCTCCCCCGCCACGCTCAAAGGCGGCGCCTTTTTCAAACGGGCTAAAATCCTCGCTTGGTCCGCGGCGGGCACGTTTTCCAGGTCCAGGCGGTCCGAGAAATAGGGCCCAAAGCACTTTTGCACGAAGTCCACGGCCTCGCCCACGGATTTTTTCATCGCCACCAAGGCTTCCAGGATGAGCAGGGCCGAAAACAAACCGTCCCTTTCGGCCAAATGGCCCTTCACCGCGATGCCGCCGCTCTCCTCGACTCCCAAAAGCACGTCTTCCCTCAACATGATTTCGCCGATGTATTTAAAGCCGATGGGGGTCTCGTAAAGGGGGATGTCCCAGGCCCGGGCCATGCGCGACAACATCCGGGTGCCCGAGACGGTCTTGACCACCGCGCCCCTCATTCCCCGGTTCACCCAGAGGTGGTAAAGCAGGATGCCATGCAGGCGGTGCACATGCACATAGCGGCCCTTGCCGTCCATCACGCCCACCCGGTCGCCGTCGCCGTCGGTGGCGAAACCAAGGTCCGCCCGGGCGCGCCGGATGGCTTTCGTCAAGGGCGCCAGTTGGGGGCCGATGGGCTCGGGTTGCCGTCCGCCGAAAAAAACGTCCCTTTCCCCCGCCACGGTCGTCACTTTGGTTTTTCCGCCCGCGACCAAGGACTCAAAATGCCTCTCCCCCACGCCGTGCATGGAATCAAAAACGACCTTAAGGCCGGCCTTGCGGATGGCCCGAAGGTCCACCAAAGCGCCGATCTTTTTCAGGTAAGGGGAAAGCCAGTCCGCCGCCGGAAGCTCGGCCGGAGGGGGCTCGGGGACATGGGCCGGGATATTTTTCTCGACCGCCCGGGTGAAGGCCTCCGGCGCCGAGACCCCCGGCCAGACCTTGACCTTGAAGCCGTTGTAGGCGCCCGAATTGTGGCTGGCGGTGATCATGACGCCCGCGTCGGCCCTTTGGTCCCGGACCGCCAGGGAAAGCGCCGGCGTGGGAAGGATCCGGTCCGACAGGAGGACCCGGTGCCCCAGGCGCGCCAAGGTCCGGGCCGCTTCCCGGGCGAAAAGATCGGAGTTGAAACGCCCGTCGAATCCCACCAGAACCTTGGCGCCCTTCTGGGGACGAAGCGACCGGCCCAGCCCGAAGGCCGCGCGGCGCACGTTGGGGAAGGTGAAGGTGTCGGCGATCTTGGCGCGCCAGCCGTCCGTCCCGAAGTGGATTGGATCGCTCATGAAAGGGGTTTCTCCCAAGGGGTCGCTAAAGGCGGCTCAATATAACACAAGACCCGTCACCGAATAGGCCGGCAGGGGGACGGCCAATCCCTTCTGCGGGTTGAAATGCGCTTGATAGGGCGGGATGGATTGGGTGGGAAAGGGGCCCCCTCCCGGCTCGGCCTTTTCGCCGTTGAAGGAAACCTGCGTGTCGTTTAAGTCCTTGCCCGAAAGCACCCAGCCCATCAGGCGGCCCTTGGGTTGGAAGCCCCCCAAATCAAAGGTGAGGGTCCGGGGCAATCCATCCTCATTGACCAGGATCAGCCCCACTTCCCCGCCCGAGAAGAGGCTGGCGTAAACCTTGACTTGGGGATCCGAGCTGGTGGCGCCAATCAGTTGGCTGCCAAAGGCCCGCTGGTAGAGGGCGTAAGTGTAATAGGTGGCCCGAGGCGCCCCCTCCACCGCCGAGGGGTCCCCGGAAGCCAGCATGGCGTGGTCCCCACCTAATTTTTTATCCAGGCCGTTCTTCCAGTCCCAGAAATCCGCGGCCGCGTAGCCGGCCTTCAAGCTTTCCCCCAGCACCTCGGCAGTGAAGACGCCGTTCAAAAGCTCCGTGGTCTCGGGCGGCGTGGCGTTGACCAGGTTGAACTCGGTCAACGCCACCGGGATTCCCTTTTCGGAAGGCGCGTATCGGTCGATCATCTGGTCCAGGGCGGCCTTGGCGTCCGCCAGCTTATGCAGGTTGGACAAAAAGGCCTCGTTGGAGGGATGGGTATAATTGTTGGAGGCGTCGAAGGGCCACATAAAATATTGGTGCAGGATGAGGAAGTCGGCCTTGCCCTTGAGCTGGGGCAGAAGGCCCTTCATCCACCAGTGATAGCCCGTCCAATCGTCCCCGCTGTCGGTGTCCACGCCCACGGCGCCGATGAAGATGCCGGGATCCACCTGGCGCATGGCCGCGGCGATCACCTGGAAATCCTTGCCGTACATTTCCCCCGTCAATTGGGGCTTGCCGTCCATTTTGTTGCCCTCTTCCCAGGGCCCATAGACCTCGTTGCCGATCTCCCAATAGCGCACCTTCCAACCCTTTTGCACGTTGCAGTAACGCACCCAACCCGCCGCCAAATCCGCCGCTTGGGCAAGACCCCAATAGCGGGCCGCCGCGTAGTTCACCGTGAAGATCGGCTCGGCGCCGGTGGCTTGGCAAAAAGCCATGAAGTCGTCGGTGGAGACCGCCCAGGCCTGGTTGAGGTTCGAGACGTCGTTGCCGTCATGGTCCCGGGGATGGGCCGAGTAATCCCCGTTCCAAAAATAATTGTCCGAGGTGCTGCCTCCGGGCCAACGCCAAAAACGGATGCCCGCCTCCTTGGCCTTTTCCAACTGTTCGGGAGCGTTGAAGAACTGCTTGCCGCTCCAGCAGGCCGTGTTCACGCCGAATTGGAAGGGCGTGACGGGACGAAGGACCGTGGCCGGGGCCAAGCCGATTTGGACCTTGGGCCCGTAAGGGAATTTCCAAGGCTTCCCGCTTTGGTCGAAATCCGGCGCCGCCTTGGAATAAGCCGCGCCCAGGAAATTTTGGAAGGGTTTGTCCGCGGGCGCGGCCCCGAGGGGCGCGGCCGCCAAAAGAGCCGCAAACAGCCAATACAGTTTCATGGGGAGCCTTTCGGTGGAATGGACCCTTATTTTATCAGAAGAACTTCACCCATACCTCGCCGGCCTCAATCCGGGTGGGATAAGTGGCCAATCGAAGGTCCGGGTCGCTCAGGCATTCCCCCGTGCGGATGTTGGAATGATAGCCATGGGCCTTGCAGACAATCTCGTCGCCGAAACAATTGGCCGGGTCTAGGACCACCTCGGCATGGGGGCAATAAATGCCGGTGGCGAAGACTTCCGCCCCCCGGCGGTGCAGCAGGATGGGCATGGCGCCCACTTCCACCTCGACGGACTTGCCGTCCGCCAGTTGGTCGAGGGGCGCCGCCTTCCGGTAGCCCGCCTCCATCAACAGCGCCCCAAATCGCCCAGCACGATCCCCTTTTCGGGGCTGTGGTCCGCCCGTGCCTTTTGGCCTAAAATCGCCTCGTCCAATTCCACCGAAGGGCCCACCTTCACCCCATCCCAAAGGACGCTCTTGGAAATCCGGGCCTTTTCGCCCACCCGGCAGCCCGCGCCCAAAACGCTGAAAGGCCCGACCCGCGCGCCCTTTTCCAGGACGCAACCCGCCCCCAGGATGGCCGGCCCCAATATCTTGGCGCCCTCGGCCAGCTTCACGCCCCGGCCGAAATAAGCCTTCCCTTTTTTGCGAAACCCTACGGGCAGGGGAAAGGCGCCCTGAAGAATGTCCCAATGGGTGGTCAGGTACTTGCGCGGGGTCCCGATATCCTGCCAATAGCCGTCCCAAACATAACCGTGAAAGGGCGCCTTCGATTCCAAAAGCGCGGGAAAAAGGCCCCGCTCCGCCGAATAGGGGGTTTTGGGGGGGATGAGGTCAAAGACCGAGGGCTCAAAGAGGTAAACCCCGGCATTGATGGTGTCGGTGACGGCTTGCTGGCGGGTCGGCTTCTCCAGGAAACGGGTAACACGTCCCTGCTTGTCCAATAACACCAAGCCATAAGCCGTGGGATCTTCCACCCGAACCAACCCCAAGGTGGCTCTGGATTTTTTATTTCGGTGGAAGGCGATCATTTTGGCCAGCGGCAAATCCGTCAGGATGTCGCCGTTCAAAACCACCACCGCACTTCCCTTCACGAAGCGCTCGGCGTTCTTGATGGCCCCGCCCGTTCCCAAGGGTTCCTTCTCGAGGGCGTAATGGATCCGAACCCCCAGTCGGCGGCCGTCCCCATAAACTTTCCGGATGGCCCCGGGCTTATAACCCACCGAAAAGGCGATTTCCCTAACGCCCGCCTTTTTCAATTGGGCGATGGGGTAATGCAGGAAGGGCGCCCCGCAAAGGGGCACGATGTTCTTGGGGATGTGGTCGGTGAGGGGCCTCAGGCGCGTGCCCTGCCCGCCCACCAGGATGATGGCTTTCATTCAATACCCGGTCCTGCGGTAATAATCGACGGTTTCCCCCAACCCCGCCGCCAGGTCGACCTTCGGCTCCCACTTCAACTCGGCTTTGGCGCGGGAAGGATCCAGCACGCTCTTTTGAAGGTCGCCCAGCCGGGCCACGGTCTTCTTGGGGGGCTTGGCGTAACCGGTGGCCTTGGCCAGGGCCTCGAAAAGTTCCAGGGTGCTGGTGCCCCGGCCGGTGCCGATGTTGAAGACGGCGTTCTTGGCGTGGTCCAGCGCCAGGAGGCTGGCCCGGGCCACGTCCTTCACGTAGACGTAATCCCGCAGGTGGTAGCCATCCCCGAAGATTTGGAAGTCCCCGCCGGTCAGCATGCCGTGGGTGAAGATGGCCACCACGCCGCCCTCGCCCAAGGCGTCCTGCCGGGGGCCGTAGACGTTGGCGTAACGCAGGATGGCGTAATCAAGCCCGAAGTTTTGCGCGAAGACGTCGACGTAAAGCTCCACCGAGTATTTGCTGGCGCCGTAAACCGAGAAGGGCCGGGCCCTTTGGGTCTCCGCAAAGGGTTTGTCCCCCATCTCGCCATATTGGGCGCCGCCCGAGGAGGCGTAGATGAATTTTTTGACCCCCGCCCGGCGGCAAAGGTCCAGCAGCAGGACCGACCCCAACACGTTGAGCTTCACGTCGAAGTAGGGGTCTTCCAGCGAGGCCTTCACCTTGATCTGCGCGGCGTGGTGGTTGACCACCTCGACCTTTTCGTCCTGGATGAGCTGCTGGAGCTTCTCGTCCATCAAGTCCATGGCGTAAAACTTGGCCCGGGGATTCAAGTTTTCTTTTTTACCCGTGGAAAGGTCGTCCACCACCACCACCGAGTGGCCCGCTTCCAGGTAAGCGTCCACCACGTGGCTGCCAATAAAGCCGGCCCCGCCGGTGACGAGAATCTTCATGTGGGTCGCCTTTGAGGAAACGGGAATTTAAAAGACGAAGAGGTTCCAGAGGAAAACCAACACCACGATGGCCAAAAGGGCCAGGGCGCCGATGAAGAGGGTCTTTTGCCAGTCCCATTCCACGCTTTGGACCTTCTCGCCCACGGGGGCGAGCCCCAAGGGATCGCCCTCCAGCCGGTGGGCGCAACGGTCCGAGGGGAAGCGCTTTTCCACCCAGCTTTCCTTCCAACAGGAACGGCAGACGGGTTGCTGGCAATGGGGGCAGTCCTTGAAGCCGGGGGGATAGAGGGTCAACGTCGTGTCGCAAACCGCGCAACGTTGGGGATCGCTGATCGACGCGGCGTCTTTTTTCACGGGTCTGGACAAAGGTTCCTCCGATAAACGGCGAGGGCCAAAGTTTACATGGAAGAAAGCCGTTCTCCAAGGCTTTCTTAAAGGCGCGGCTAGCGGCGGGGGCCCGCCAGCATTTTAAAGGCCGCCAAGGTTTGGGAGGCGCTGTTATTCCAGTTGAAAAGCGAGATCCGGGCCTGGCCCTTGCGCTTGAGGTCCGCCGCCAAGGCCGGATCCAACAGGCGCTCAAAAGCCTGGCACCATTCCTGGATGCTGGTGGGCTCCACCAACAGGGCCGCGTCGCCGGCCACCTCGGGGATGGCCGCGCTGTTGGAGGCCATCACCGGCGTGCCGCAACCCATGGCTTCCAGCAAGGGCAATCCGAAGCCTTCCTTGAGCGACGGGAACACGAAGGCTTGGGAGCCGGAGTAAAGCGCCGGCAGATCCTCGGGGGCCACATATTGGATCCACCGCACCTTCTGGGCCAAGGCCGGCGCCTGGATGAAATGCAGGAACTCCTCGCCGATCCAACCCTTGGGCCCGGCCAAGATCAGCTCATGGTCGAAATTGTGCCGCTGGCGGAAAAGCAGGAAGGCGTGCACCAACCGCAGCAAGTTTTTACGCGGCTCAAGGGTCCCCACGAAAAGGAAATAAGGGTGCTTGAGGTGGTAATGGTCCTTGACCCTTTGCACCCGGTCCGCGGGCGCGGGGCGGCTGAATTCCTTGGACAGGCCGTGGGGCACCACCCGGATCTTGGAGTCCTTGAGGCCCGCGAATTGGCGGGTGAGTTCCTGGCGGTTGAACTCCGAGCAGGTCAGGATCAAATCGACCTTTTCCTCCTGCTTCTCGATGTTCTTCTTGAAGTTCTTGAAATCGGTCCCCTGCCCCCACTCCGGGTTGGTCAGGTAGGCCAGGTCATGGACGAAAAGCACCTGCTTGCCGGTCTTTTGGGGCAGGGGCAGGTAGTTGGGGTAGAAGCAGAGGTCCGCGGAGCGGCCCAAGAGCGTTTCCATGGTGGGCGTGCCCAGGGTGTTCCAGGTCATCTTGAGGGCGGTCCAAGGATAGTGGGTGGCGTTGACCGTGATGAAGCGGTTCTCGGGCACCCGGGAGCGCTCTTCGGGGGTCGGGTTGTTCATCCAAACGATGAGCTTGTCTTCTTCCAGGTGGTGGGAGATGGCCTCCAGCAAATGGGTCAGGTACCAGCCCGCGCCCGTGCGGGCGCCCTGCATGCAAGTGCCGTCAATGCCGATGATCACAAGCCACGATCCTCACGTTGGAATAAAACCCCGCCGCCTCAAGCCTTCGCGTCGGCCTTTTTCGCCACGGCGTAAAGCAGGAGGAAATTCACCAAGAAGGAGCTTTTCATGGAAAACCCGTTCTCCGCCAGGGTGCGGCGCATGCGGCTGACGCTGAAATGGTTGATGTGCCCGCAACGGTATTTGTGGTACTGGCTGCCCCGGAAATAACCCATGTAAAAGCAGTTGATGTTGAAAAGGATGAAAAAGGGGCCCAGGAAAACGTCGTAGGGCACGGTGATGAGGAAGGTGCCGTTGGGCTTGAGGATGCGCTTGACTTCCTTCAGCACGCCCGGCAGGTCCAGGATATGTTCCAGGGTCTCGGTCATGATGACCAGGTCGAAAGCCGCCGAGGGAAGGCCCGTCTTGCCCAGGTTTCCCGTCACCTTGAAATCCTTCAGCCGCTTGTTCTTCTTGGCCCAACCCAGCATTTTGGGGTTGATGTCCACGCCCGTCACGGGCAGGCCGTTGACGTTCCACCAACAATTGCCGCAACCCAGGTCCGCCACCCGCATGCCCTTGCGATAGTGGCTTTCCACGAAACGGGTCAATTTCTCGTAGCGGGAACGGTGGTACCAAGCGCGGAATTTGCTGACCTTTTGCTCATTGGTCTGGTCGTCGTAATAGCTTTCGTTCATTTCCAGGTATTCCACCTCGGCCAAGTGCGCCGAGCCGAAGGTGGAAATGCGCACGAACAGCGTATTGGACACCGACAACAGGACCAGGGTGGCCACCACGGACAGCCAGATGTTCCATCCCAGCCATTGGGAAAGGGCGGTGAGGATGAGGGCGCTGCCCAGGGCGGTCCAAAAATAAAGGAACCATTGGATGGCGCCCGGGGTGCGGAACTGGATTTCCTCGTTCACGTAGACCGTGCGGTAATAGACGTGGTGGAAGGCCTCATTCAGGAAGGTGCTGGCGAAAAAAGCCAGGGCGGGATGGACGCCCAAGAGAAGGTACAAAAGGGCGAAGCTGCCGAAGTTCAGCGCGCTGCCCAGGAACCCCCCCAAAAGAAAAACCATGGCTTCCGGATGCCGGAGCCTTCCGGTCAAGCCCTGCGCCGCGGAGTGGACAGGGGCCAAAGAGGTTTCTTTTTTCGCCATGGTTTCTCCTCAAAATCGGGATGGAATCATAAGGTGAGGCCGCTTAAAAACTTGGAAAGAGCGGCCAAGCCCCCGCTTCAGGGGGAACGGACAAAAGAACAACCGGACTTAAAAAAACCGCGAAGAATACCCGGCCCTTAGTATAAGTCGGTTTTTTAAAATTTAAACCCGCGCGGGCTAATAAAGTGCTCAACAAGCGCTTCTATTCCACCGCCGCGACGGACTTGAGGCGCTTCCAATCCTCGGCGTCAAGCGCTCCCAAGAGCCAGAGTCCCGCCCCATAAACGACCGGCCCTAAAACCAACCATTGAAGACCGGGCCAAGCCCAAAGCCCCAATCCCATGATCCCCGCCGAAATCGCGGGCGCCGCCAGGGACCGGATCCAGGCGGTTTTCCCAAGGCGCCGCAAGTAAGGGGCGGCCAAGGTAAAACCCAAAACCACGCCCAAATACTCGCACCCCACCGTGGCCCAAGCGGCGCCCGAAACCTGCCAACGCGGGATGAGGATGAAATTCAGCCCCACGTTGAGCGACAACAAGAAGGCGAATTGGGCGTTGAGCTTGAAGGTGTCCTGGATGGCGAGGATGTCCACGTAGATGTTGGCGAGGAAAAAGGGCAGGATGGAAAGCGCCAACAGGGCGAAGACCGGCCCCGCGGGCGCATATTGGGGCCCGGCCACCAGGACCAACAGCGGCGTCGCCAAGAAATAGCCGCCCACGGTCAAGGGCAGGGCGGCCAAAAAGAGGAACCGGGAACATCTGAAGGCCAAGCGCGCGAAGTCCCTCTCGCGGCCTTTGAGCGAGGCCAGGGCGGGATAGACCGCCATGGAATAAAGTTGGGACAGGGACAGAACCACCAAGAGAATCCGGGTGGCCATATCGTAAAAACCCACGGCTTCGTTGCCCATGAGGCTTTTGAGGATGACCGAGTCCACCCGGTAATAAAGGGTCTGCAAAGTGCCGAAGGCCGCCAGGGGCACCGCCAAGCGAAGGACTTGCCAGGAATCGGCCCACCGAAAACGGGAAAAGTCAGGCTTCCATCCCCGGCGTTTCCCCCACCAAACCATCCAACCCAGGCCGAAGGCGCTGGCCAAGACCCAAATGGAACCCGCCCCCATCACCTGGCCGCCCGCCCGAACCACGAGGAAGATCCCCGCCAGGCGGATCAGCGCCCCCAGCACGTTGGCCAAGGCATAGGGCGCCATGTCCTGGTGGGCCTGGAACAAATAGATATAACCGCCCTCCAAGGCGTCCAATAGCAGGCGCAGACCCATGACCACCAGGGCCAGCATCAAAAGGGGTTCATAATGAAGGACCCAGCCGATGCCGACCAACAACAGCCAAAAGACGATAGCGAAACCGGAGCGAAGCGCCATCACGTGGCGCAGGTAAAAGGAAGCCTTGTTCTTGCGGCGGGCGACCTCCCGCACCGTCAGGGCGTTCAATCCCACCTCGCCGGCCACGGCGAAGATGGAAACCCAATTGAGAGCCAAGGCGTATTGGCCATAAAGGGAAACCGGCCAGTGCCGGCCTAAAAAGAGGATCAGGGCCCAGGTGCAAAAGCGGGCGGCGGCTTCGCTGAAGGCCAAGAGGAGCGTGTTACGGGAAATCCGGCGGCCGTGCCTTTCGCCCCGGCGCGGGGAGGGGGCCCCGCTCATTTTGAGTGCGGCGTGGGGGCGGAGTCGTAAAACCCGCGGATGGAATTCCAGCGGATGAGGAAAAGCTCCGCCAGGGTCCGGATGGAGTCCCGCAGCGCGTTGACCTTGGACCCGGGCGCGTCGAACCATTGCACCGAGGTTTCAAGCACCTGGAAGCCCTTCTTGCGGGCGATGAAAAGCAGTTCCACGTCGAAACCGAAGCGTTCGATGGTCTGCAGGGGGAAAATGGCCTTGGCGGCCCGGTGGCTGAAAGCCTTAAAACCGCATTGGGTGTCCCAAAGGCCCGGGGTGGCCAAAAGTTGGACCAAGAGGTTCCCCACCCGGCCGATGGCCTGGCGGTAGAGGGGCTGGTGGATCTTGACTTGGCTTCGGTCCGTGGCCCGGCTGCCGATGACCACCTCAAACCCCCGCTTCAGGCCCGGCATGAGCTTCTCGATTTCCGCCAAGGGCGTGGCGTTGTCCGCGTCCATATAAAGGACGATTTTTCCCTGGGCTTGCGAAACGCCGGTGCGCACCGCGGCGCCCTTGCCCCGGTTGACCGGGTGCTTGAGGATCGTCATGAGTTTTTGGGCTTTCTTCTTGCGGCGGAAATCCTCCATCACACGGACCGTGGCGTCGCTGGAACCGTCGTCCACCAGGATCACCTCGGCCTTGAGGCGCTTGGCCTTGAGGTAAGCCAGGGATTCCTCCAGGGTGCGGCCGATGCGGTTTTGCTCGTTATAAACCGGGATGACGACCGAAAGGTCCGGGCGGTTCATGGGGCGTTCTCCCGCAAGTAGGCTTCCAGCGCCTCGGGCCAGGGACGGAAGGCGTGGCCGACCGCCTGGGTGGATTTGGCCAGGTCGAAGGTCGAATTGAGGGGCCGGCGGGCGGGCCGCAGGCTGTTCTCGCTCAGGGTCGGCACGATCTTACATTCCTTCAAACCGGATTTTTTCTGGATTTCCAGGGCGAAATC
>DATKNU010000114.1:0-7888 GCA_035541195.1 bacterium | reverse complement strand
GGAATTAAATTTGGGCGCCGACTATGTGCTATCCCCCAATTTCCAACTGGGGCTCCTGTTGGAGTTCATGGGCAAAACCCCGGCGGACGTCAATGACTATAGCCTTGGTAACCAGTACACTTGGAATGAATATGCCATCGGCGGGGCCGGCCAAGCTAATTTGATGTTTCCCCTCGGCGGCGGGACCAACTTCATCCTGCATGGGGAGGGCGGCTACTACAGCCTGGTTGCCACCCATGTCGACGTGAGCGGTTCCGACGACGGGGATGTCACCCTGGACGCCTCCAACGCCGGGTGGGCCCTCGCCGCTGGGCTTGAATTCATCATCGGCGCGAACAAAAGTTGGGCCCTGGACGTGGAATTGGGCTACCGCTCCTTAACCTTCACTCCCTTGACGCAGGGCGGCACTTATAACGGCTTCCCCCAATCGGGCACGCTCACCAACAGCGGCGGCGGAAACACCCAACTGGACTTTTCCGGCCCCCGTTTGAGCGCCACCGCCCGCCTTTTCTAATTCGATCGAATTTCCAAAGGCCGGGACCAAAGGTTCCGGCCTTTTTTATTTTAGGCGACCGGAAGATCTCGGGGGCCGACGGCGGCTTTAAACCACCCGGGTTTGGGCCAAGCGGTCCATCAGGCTTCTTTTCTCGCTGTCCGCGGCCGCCGCCAAATAACCCAGCCCCAAAGTGGCCAAGACGAGGACCTCGGCCAAGGCCCTTTGGAAGGCTCTTGCCCGGGAGATCGGCGACCCATCCGCTTTCACGATTTTTAGGCCCAGGATCTTTTTGCCCGGTGTGGCGCCCCAAAGGGCGGTGAAGCCGAACGTATAGAGGAACCCCGAAACTAAAAGCCCCATCAGGTTGGCCGGAAGCACGATGGCATCCATCCAAAATCCCAAAAGGGGCACCTGGATCATCCCCATCCAAAGGCCCAGCATCAGCGCATCCAACAACTTCGCCGCGGCCCGCCGGGCCAGCATGGCCGAAGTTCGGACGGCCCCAGGCGGCAGGGGGTCGGGGCCTTCGATGGGCGGCGAAGCGGTTTCAGGTCCGGGACTTGGCGGGTGAGGGACGGCGCCTTCGGCCTGCGACCTGGCCGCCGCCGCGGCTTTGGCCAAGGCCAATTCCAGGCGCTTCGTGTCGAAATCGCCGGCAGGCCCCGGGCCGGAAACTTCGGCTTTCTCGGGCGGAACCCTTAATTCAAACTCCTCATAGGGTTGCCAATCCTCCAGCCCTTCCTTCCGGACAAAGGTGCGGGGCCCGATGACCCCCAAACGCGCCAGGGACTCGAATTGATCTTTTGAGATGGGGCCCACCGGCTGGCCCTCTTGGGAATAGTAAAAATTCACGGATGTCTCGCTTCAAGCTTGATGGAGGACAAGGATCCGCCCATTATATCGGCGTCCTTAGGGGTCGGGGCTTTTGTAATAATCACCAAAGCTGACGAGGGATGATTCTTTAAAACATCGGACGCCATCAAGGCTTGTTATTTTGCCCCCGAACTAAAAAATAAGCCTTCCCGCCTTGGCCGTTTGGGCGTAAAACAAGCCCGAATCCTTGACCGTACGCTTCAGGGTCTTGAAATCCACATGGGTGATCCCGAATTGGGGCTCGTAACCATGGGACCACTCGAAATTGTCCATCAGGGTCCAGACAAAATAACCCCGCAAGTCCACGCCGCGCTCCAAGGCCTCCCCGGCGGCGGCCAAATAACGCCTTAAATAATCGACCCTTTCCCCGTCATGCACCTTGCCGTCCGCGCCGGGTTTCTCGTTGAAATAAGCCGCGCCATTTTCCGAGATGATGTAGGGGCGCTTGCCGTAACGCTTGTCCAACTCCAGCAGCACGTCCCGCAGTCCCTCGGGATGGATGGGCCAATGAAGCCCCGTGGTTTCCGAGAGGTCCCGATTCTTGACGGCCTCGCCCCTGGCGTCATGGCCCCACACGGTGGAGAAATAGTGGTTCACCGCCAGGAAGTCGAGCGGCTGGCGGATTAGGGCAAGGTCCCCCGGCGCGACGAGGGGCGCCAAGCCCTCGCTTTCCCACTGGGCCCAAAGGGACGCCGGATAGCGCCCCAAGAGGCAGGGCTCCAGGTGCCAACCGTTGGCCTCCTCCCAAGCCTGCTGGGTCCGGGCCAAATCCCGGGCATCCTGGGTTTCGGGATATTCCATGGAAACACTGGGGGCGATCCCCACGCGCAAGCCGGGCTTTTCGGCCCGGATGGCTTGGACCGCCTTTCCATGCGCCAAGAGCAGGTGATGCAGGACCTGCAGGGAGGTGGCCTTGTCCTTGACCCCCGGCGCCTGCACGCCCAGTTCAAAACCGCAAACGGCCACGATATTGGGTTCGTTCAAAGTCATCAGGGCCGGAATCCGGTCGCCCAGGGCCTTGGCGACCTGATGGGCGTATTCGGCGAACCAATCCCCCGTGCGGCGGTTGAGCCATCCCCCGGCGTCTTGAAGCGCCTGGGGCAGGTCCCAATGGTAAAGGGTCGGATGGGGCGCGATGCCCCGCTTCAGGAGCCCGTCCACCAAGCGGGAGTAAAAATCCAATCCTTTGGCGTTGAGCGATCCCCGCCCCTCGGGGAAAAGCCGGGGCCAGGCGATGGAAAAGCGGTAGGCGGTGAGGTGGAGGGACTTCATGAGGTCCAGGTCCTCTTGCCAGCGGTGGTAATGGTCGCAAGCCACGTCGCCGGTGTCCCCGTTTTTGATCTTGCCCGGCGTATGGGCGTAGCGGTCCCAAATGGACTCGCCCCGGCCGTCCTCGTTCCAAGCGCCCTCAATCTGGTAGGAAGCCGTGGCGGCGCCCCATAAAAAATCCTTGGGGAAAATTTTTTCGGTCATGGAAACCCCACGCTTGAAAGGATGATGAAACGGTTCAACGGTCCCGCTCAAAAAAAGCCTTCCGGAAGGAAGGGCTCCGCCGAGCCACCCAACTATAAAAGAAATTAACGGGGCGTCAAGCCAAGGGAAGCCCCGGGCCGAAACCGGAGATTTTACCGGGGGTTTATAGTTTTCCCCCCAACCCCGCGTCTAGAGGCCCGGAACTTGGGTTTTGAAGCCTTCCTCATTTTCCTCAAAAAAAGAAACCCAAAAGAAACAATCCCGCGTCCAAACAAAGTGGGATAATGGACTTGTGCTTGCCGAGTAATTTTTACGTAAACCCGCCGCCCTCCTTTCCGCCGGACGGACCTTTCACCCTTTCCGTTCCAAGCCCCACGGGACTTCCGGAACCTCTTTTCAGGAGGCCATCCATGCCCGACAAGAAGAACCTCATCGACGCTTATTTCAATCGCCACAAGATCCATTGGAAAACCAAGGTCCGCAAGGAATTAAAGTCGGTCGTCTCCATCCAAAAATTCTTCAGACCGTCCGAAACGCAGAAAACCAGCCGCCTGGACGACACCCCCACCGAGGAAAAAAGCCCCCGAAACCGCCCTTGAGTTGGGGCCTCCGGTTCCCTTATCATCGGGTCACCCCGCGCTCCGGGGCTTGTTTCATTCCACCCGAAGGGAAACCCATGCCGGCCCATCCGCACCACAGCCACCCCCATCCCCATCACGCGCATCATGAAAAACACAGCGGCCTGGGCTTGGCCCTGCGCGACGTGGTGGTGGGGGTTTCGGACGGCCTGACCGTCCCTTTCGCGCTGGCGGCGGGCCTCAGCGGCGCCGTGCACAGCAACACCATCATCATCACCGCCGGCATGGCGGAAATCGTGGCGGGGACCATCTCCATGGGCCTGGGCGGCTTCCTGGCGGGCCAAACGGACGTGGAATACTACGCCGGCGAGAAAAAACGCGAAGAACGCGAAGTGAAGGAAATTCCCCTCGAGGAAGAACGCGAGGTTAAGGAAATCCTGGAGGCTTACGGCATCTCGCCCAAACTGCAGGGCGAGGTGGCCGCGGAGCTCGCCCGGGACCACTCCAAGTGGGTGGAATTCATGATGCGCTTTGAGCTGGGCCTGGAGAAACCGGACCCGCGCCAAGGCCTTTTCAGCGCCCTGCGCATCGGCCTTTCTTACGCGGTGGGGGGGATGGTCCCTCTCTCCGCTTACTTTTTCTGCCCGGATCCCATCCAAGGCTTGAAAATCTCCTCGGTCATGACCACCGCTTCCCTGCTTTTATTCGGTTTTTGGAAAGCCCATTTGAGCGGCCAAGATCGTCTGAAGAGTACGCTGACCGTGGCCGCCACGGGCATCTTGGCCGCCGGCGCGGCTTACGCCCTGGCCCGCCTGATCAACTCGTAAATCCGATAACGTCTTAATCTCAGGAAAATCCTTGTCCTCCGATTCCATCTTCGCCATCCAAACCCAGGGCCTGACCCGGTCCTTTGGCGCCATGACCGCCCTGGATCATTTGGATTTGTCGGTGGAACGCGGGCTTATTTTCGGACTGCTGGGGCCCAATGGCGCGGGCAAAAGCACCACCCTCAAAATGCTCACCACCTTATTGGAACCCACCGCGGGCACCGCCCGGGTCGCGGGGTTTGACATCGTGCGGGACCCCGCCCGGGTCCGCTCCCGCATCGGCTATGTCCCCCAATCCCTCTCGGCCGACGGGGCCCTCACCGGTTTCGAGAACCTGAGGCTCTCGGCCAAACTTTACGGCCTCCCCCCCGCCCAACGCGGGGACCGCATCCAAGAAGCCTTGGATTTCATGGCCTTGGGAGATTCGGCGGGCAAACTGGTCAAGCAATACTCGGGGGGCATGATCCGACGCCTGGAACTGGCCCAGGCCATGCTCCACCGGCCTTCGGTACTCTTCCTAGACGAACCCACCATCGGCCTGGATCCGGTCGCCCGCCAAACCGTCTGGGAAAAATTGAGGGAATTGAACCGGGACCACCATACCACCGTGCTGATCACCACCCACGACATGGTGGAGGCGGACCACCTTTGCCATTCGCTGGCCCTGCTGCACCGGGGGACGGTGGCGGCCATCGGGAAACCCGCCGAGTTGAAGGCCCGCTTGGGCCCGGACGCCGACCTGAATGACGTGTTCACCCATTTCGCCGGGACCGACCTGCGGGAAGGAGGCAATTACCGTGACACCCAGCAATCCCGCCGTGCCGCCAACCGCCACAGTTGAACCCACCTGGGCCCCCCGTTACGCCGAACAGGTGGGGGCCATTGCCCAGGCCGAAATCCTGAAAATCCGCCGGGACCCGGTGGAGCTCATCACCCGGGCGGCCCAACCCATCTTGTGGCTTTTGGTCTTCGGCCAGGTCTTGGGCCGGGTGAAGGGAATTTCGACGGGGGATGAAAGCTACCTGGCTTTTTTCGCGCCCGGCGTGCTGGCCCAAAGCGTATTGTTCAGCGCCATTTTCTACGGCATCGCGGTGATTTGGGAAAGGGACCTGGGGATCATCCACAAACTCTTGGTCAGTCCCGCCCCCCGCAGCACCCTGGTCCTGGGCAAGGCCATCGCCTCCGGCCTGCGGGGCCTGGTCCAGGCGGTGATCATTTACGCCGTGGTTTTGTTGGCCGGCATTTCGGTGAGCTTAAATCCCTTGAATGTGGCGGGCGTGTTCGCGGCGGTCCTGTTGGGATCGGCGATATTCTCGACCTTCTCGCTGGTGGTGGCCTGTTGGGTCAAGACCCGTGAAAAATTCATGGGCATCGGCCAACTCCTGACCATGCCGCTCTTTTTCGCCAGCAACGCCATTTACCCCCTGACGCTCATGCCGGGTTGGCTTCAAGCGGTCGCCCGGTTGAATCCCCTCACCTACCTGGTGGATGCTTGCCGGAGCCTCATGCTTCCGGGCCTGCCCGGCTCCCAGGGCTTGCCTTTGGACTTCGCCGTCATGATCCTGGTATTGATTGCGATGGTCGCCGTCGCCACCAAGATGTATCCCAACCTCATCCGTTAGGGCATAAAAAAGGGGCCAGGGCCTTTCGGCCCTTGCCCCTTGCGGGCTTTTGTCCCTTTGGGACTTTCTCCCAGCCCAGAGGTTTTTAAAAACAAGGGGCCGGGGCCTTTGGCCCCGGCCCGGCTCCAGCCCCTTGTGGGCTTCGGCCCCTTGCGGGCTCCAGTCCCTTGTGGGCTTCCTCAAATCTTCAATTCGTCGGTGGCGCCGGAGGATTGGAGACCGATTCCGACGTCCCATCCGAATATTGGGCGCTATCCCCGGCTTGGTCCGCGTCGTAACTGCCCGGCCCATAGGGGTTTCCCTCGCCGTCAAACAAATCAAAGGTCCCATCGCCCAGCGTCAGGACGATTTCCAGCGGCCTTCCCGCGTTGTTCGAAAACTGGACGTTGGAAACCTCCGAGGCCAGGTAAACCGGCGCGAAGGAAGGCGGGTTGGCGGTATCGTAAAGGAAAGCGTCCTTCGAGTCGCCCATCACCTTGACCTGCCGGCTCCCGTCCGGGCTGGTATAAACCAGCCCGCTGTTGGCGGGACTGTTCACCGTCACCACAATCTGGTCCTCCGCCGAGTTGCAGGGGATATAGGCGTCGTTGTTGTAACAATAGAGGTCGCCTACGTGGGCCGGATCCTGCCACCACCAGAAACCCGCGTTCCAGAAACACCAGCGGTTATAATCCGGATCAAACCACCACCAGCGGTTCGCGTAGTTCCGGGTCCAAAAGCATTGGTTTCCCACATACCAGCCGTACCAGTGATAACCCCAATCATCCACGTAGTGGCAATAGTTGAAGCCGTTGTCCACATGCCAATAATAGTGTCCGTGCGCGGTTTCCAACTGGTTGTATTGCTGCACCCTTTGGCGCATGGAAGGCTGGACCACCAGCCTCATTTGGTTTTTCACCACCGGATCGGCGAAATGGCGCGGAGACAAAGGTACGGCCGTCAAGCGCGCGCCCGCCGGACCCTGTTGGGGCACCCGGATGATGGAATGGGCCCGGTCCGTATTGATGATCTCCGCCCGGTCCGTGATATAACCCGGGGCTTTTTTCACCCCGATGTTCTGGAGCTTCTTGCGCACATAACCCTCGGTATAGGGATGGTGGTGGACCGCCGCCGCGGCCTGGGCCCCGGGCTGGGCAAAGGAACGGATATTGTTCTGTTGGCCCTGGTAAACACGGGTTTGGAGGGTATTGGCCGAACTGGCGGGCCTGGAATTTTGGGATTTCCAATTGACCTGTCCATAGGCCGGTTGGCTGTTGGCCGGGGAGTCGGCCGGTTTCCCGAAGTTACGGTTGTTGGCACCGCTGCCGGGATGGGAAATGTCGATATGGACCGGCTTGAAACTGCGGCTCGGGGCCTGCCGGGAAGCCGCGAAAGCGTTGGAGGAGGCGTGGGAGGCCGGGGCCTGGTTCGCGTGGAAAGATGGATGGCTTTCGGGGGCCGGAGCCGAGGCCTGGCCTCCGCCATCCCGGTCGCCCCCGCCGCCCGCTCCCCCGCGGCCCATGCCGCGGTCGCCGCCGTCCGCCCAAAGGGGGGCGCTCAAACCCAACAAAAGAACCAAGAAAAGGCCTAAATTCCTCATGATGCGCCTCTTTCACAAGCAGGATTAACGCTTTTTACCGTCTTCATTAGGTTAGACGAAAGAGGGGCACCGAGGGATTCAAATTCGGGAAGAAATATTTCGGCTTGTTTTCTGGGGGAATTTCAAGCCCGCAAACGCCAATCATTAATCCGCGATATAGCCTTTGCTGTTTTTTTGGAATTGGAATTGCGGGGCCTGGTCATCCAAGGCTCGGTCCTCAGCCAGGCGGTGGCCCGTGATCCAGGTCATCTTGCCGGAATCAAAACGATAGAGGTCGATCCAAGTGATGTCCCGGCCGGTTTGGGTCATGACCAAATAAGTCTTCCCTTCCCATCGAAACACTTGATCCATTCGGTTGTGGGGCAGGCGGTCCCAAACCCGCAAGGTGTCCCCGACGCGGCAAAGCACCGCCTGGTTGGTTTCTTTCGTGGGATATTTAT
>DATKNU010000113.1:0-6781 GCA_035541195.1 bacterium | reverse complement strand
TGTTGCTTCCCCCACTTCCGATGCAGCGAGCCATTGTTGCAGAGATTGAAGCTGAGCAGGAATTGGTCAAAGCCAACCACGAACTAATCATCCGAATGGAGAAAAAGATTCAGACCACTCTTTCGCGCGTCTGGGGCGAGGAAAAACCAGCTGAAAAGGAAGCGTGAGTTTATGGAAGAGGCCTTCGAGCTGGAAAATTACCTACCACTCTCCTTCAAAAGTCAAAAAGAGCAGGAATATATTGCCTTTTTGTGGGATGCCTTCGAAACCAATTACACCTACGGCAAATACCAATTCGCCTTTCTCGCGTACCACATGCTAACAATGAGTTTTGTTTATTTTAATATCTGGCAAATTAAAAAAACGGAACCAGAGGATTTTGGAAAGGGCCTTATTGGTTTTGGCAAGGACGCAGAAAGCAACTTTCTCCAAGCTTCTTCTCCTTTTGTTTTCAGCTCAGTTAACGAAAGAAGCATACTTCGCTTTTTGAAACTTATAGATTGCAATAACAGTATGATTGGGACCTATTCCAAATTGGTGGATGATCGCAACGAAACAGCGCATCCTAATGGGAACATCTTCTTTAGTACAAAACAAGCTTTGGACTCTAAGGTCGATGAGATTCTTCGGGTGGTGGAAGAAATCCAGGCGCATTCAAAACCCGTAATCGAGCGTTGCTATCGTGAGTTTTTGTTGAAAAACTATGAGCCTGAAGATCGTGAGTTTACCGCTGATTCCGATCAAATCCGAGAGTTGTTGATACATTCGAATTATTTTTCAAAAAAAGATATCGATATCTGTCTTGGTTTTGATATTGGTAATTTGAGTGGCCATTCGGAATACGCTAAAATCCGTTCACTGCATGAATCTTTGATTGGGGAATATGGTTCGGAAGCGCCTTCGGTTTAAGTTTCTAATCGATTTGAGTTTTAGAACTTGTTTTAACCTGTGGAGGTACTTGTGGACCGGCACGTGAAGCGACACTACACCAACGGGGAAGTCACCATCCTCTGGCAGTCGGCCCTTTGCATCCATTGCGCCAACTGCGCGATGGGCCTGCCGCAAGTGTTCAACCCCGCCAAACGGCCCTGGATCGAGCCTGGCGCCGCCACCAGCCAGGAAATTAAAGACCAAGTGGCCCAATGCCCCTCGGGGGCCCTGTCGATCGTGGATCCCGCCTCATGACGGCCCTTGAACCCGGCCTCAAGCGGATCCTGCTCATCACCCTGGGACTGAAGCTTTTTTCCTACGGCCTCATCCTTTGGACTTACCACTTCCTGCCCTTCAACTTGAACGGCTATTGGCATAACTTCCATTACCCGGCCGACGCGCCGCCCAGCTGGCTTTCGGCCTTCAAGACCTGGGACGCCCAATGTTATTTGTACTTGGCCGGCCATGGGTACGGGCCGCCGGCTGAACCGGACGCCTTTTTCCCGCTCTTTCCCTTCCTCATCAGCCAAGCCAAATTCCTCTTCCTGGGCCACGCGCTCTTCACCGGATTGGTCCTTTCCCTGCTCTTGACCCTGGTGTCGGTGTTCTACCTCTACCGGTTGGTGAAGGACGGTTGGGGCGAGACGGCGGCCTTCCGGGCTTGCCTAGCCCTCTTGGCCTTTCCCACGGCCTTCTATATGGGACTGGTTTATACCGAATCGTTATTCCTGGCCTTGGCGCTGTGCTTTTTTTACAGCTTCCGCCGGGACCAATTGGGCTTGGCGGCTTTTTGCGCCTTCCTTTTGCCCCTGACCAGGCCCACGGGCGCGCTCATGCTGGCCCCGGTCCTGGTGGATCTTTGGAAGGAGCGCCGACGTTGGCCCGAACCGGTTTTCCGCCGCAAATGCCTGGTGCCCCTGGGTTTCTTGGCGGGCACGCTGTTCTTTTTCTTCCTCATGCGGATGACCACCGGGGATTTCTTCACCTACAGCAAAACCCAGGTGATTTTCTTCAGCCACTATTCCGCGTCCAATTTGCTCAACCCCTTCCATTGGTTTTGGGCCAACTTTATCGCCAACCATTGGACTTTCCACGGCTTTGAGACCAGCGCCATGAACCGGCTTTGTTTCGTGTTGGTAGTGGCGGCCTTGGCCCTCTCTTTTCGGACATTGGATTTCGGCCTTTGGACCTACGCCTTCTTCGTGGGGCTGGCCTTGGGGATGGTGGGGGACCTGATGAGCTTCCCGCGATACGCCCTGGCGGCCTTTCCGCTCTTCATTTGGGCCGCGGTCAAGTGGGGCGACAGGCTTTTCTATTATTGGGCGCCTTCCTTCCTCTTGCAGGCCCTGCTTTTGATGGTCCACGCGTCCAACAACTGGGTCGCTTAAGCCGGTCTTAAAGGGCAAATTTTAGCGTCTTTTGGCCTTCCGCGGCCCGGGGGAGGCGGTTCCTCGTTGTCAAAAAAGAAGGGCGGGTGCTATCTTGAACGCCCGGAAAGCCCCTTGGACGGGCTTCCCTTAAAAACTCATCCAGGAGTGCCCCTTGCCAAGCGCCGCCAAGAAAAAGAAAAAGGCCACCAAAAAATCCAAGAACGCGTCCCAAAAGCGCAAGGCCATCGGCATCATCCTGGGCCTTTTCATCGCCGTGCTTTTGGCCGGCGAGGTGGTCTTCTTCATGAAGGGCCAGATCAACATCCCCCACGATTACCCGGTCCAATTGACCGGCTCCTTCAAGGGCGACAACCAGGCTTGCGGGCCTTTCTCGCCCTGGGACATCAAGGTGGGCGGCGATTGGATCGCCTTGACCGACCAGCCCCGGGAAAGGATCCTGATCTTCGACCTGACCGGCCATTACCTCCGGCAGATCGACAGCAAGGCCGCGGGCAAACCCGACTTCAAGGAAATGTCCTGCCTGGCCACCGACGGCCAGAAAATGATCTATGTGATGGATACCTGGAACGCGCTCATCCGCAATTTCGACGTGGACAGCGGCAAGCCCAAGGGCATCCTGGACATGAGCGCCAAGGGCATGTTCGGGCCCCGGGGCGTGGGGTATGACGCGGGCAATTTCATCGTGGCCGACACCGGCACCCACCGGGTGGTGAAGATCGCCCCCTCGGGCCAGATCCTGGGGGCTTGGGACGGAGCGGGCGGCAAGGAAAAGCTCCTCAATCCCATCGCGGTGGCGGTGGACGCCCAGGGCCGCATTTACGTGGCCCATGAGCACGGCCTGAAGGTGTTGGACGCCTCGGGCAAATGCGTGGCCGACGACGAGTCCCTGCCGGTGAGCGACGTGGCGGTGGACGCCCAAGGCAATGTTTACGCCTCGCTGCGGGACACGGGCAACGTGAAAATCTACAACGCCCAGGGCAAGTACGTGGGCACGCTGGCCAACGCGGGCCAGAAGGGCCAATATATCGACGGGGTGCGCGCCTTGTCCTTGATGCCCAACGGCGACCTGGCCTGCCTTCGGGGCGGGGAAGTGGATTTCTACCATCCGGTGCCCGCCGCGGCCGCCCACTAAAATTTCCGTTTCCGAACCCGGCCGGTTTTCCGGCCGGGTTCTTTTTTGGGTTTTTCCCTTGAAAAGCCCGCCTCCAACGCAAATGGCGCTGGCCGCTGGGGAATGAAAGTGATATCTTGTTCGGCGCGGCTTTACGCTTAAAAAAAGCCCCTCGATTCCGGGGCTGTTCCTGGGAAATCCATGCTCATTTACCGCCAAGATTGCCGCCATTTCACCGGGGAAAAGCCCTGCCTGCCCCATAAGCAGGAAGGCGTGGTGTGCGACGGATGCCCGCGCTACGAGCCCGTCCGGGAACGCCTGCTCATCGTGAAGCTTGACGCCGCGGGCGACGTCCTGCGTTCCACCGCCATCCTGCCGGCCTATAAGAAAGCCAACCCCGGCCTTTCCATCTGGTGGGTGACCGAGAAATCCTCCAAACCCCTCCTGGAAAAAAACCCCTACATCGACGTGTTGCTCGACACCGATCCCCTGCTCTCGGCCACCCTGGCCACCGTCTCGTTCGGCCGCGCCTATAACTTCGACATGAGCCGCAAGGCCGCCGCCATTTTGTCCGTGGCCAACAGCCCGGTGAAGAAGGGGTTCGGTCTCTCGCCCGAGGGTTCGGTGGTTCCCTTGGAGGCCGCGGACGAGGAATGGTTCGAGATGGGGCTCTTCGACACGGTCAAGCGCGCCAACCAAAAAACCTACCAGTCCCATTTGTTCAAGTTGGGCGGGCTGACCTATCAGGGGGAAGAGCCCCAACTGGTCCTCACCCCCAAGGAAAAAGAATGGGCGGCCGCCTTCGCCAAGAAACACAAGCTGTCGGCCTTCAAAAAGATCGTGGGGTTCAACATCGGCTCCGGCGGGCGCTGGCCCATGAAGCGCTGGCGGCTGGACGGCTTCACGTGGCTGGCCAAGGCCCTTAAAAAGAAGCATCCCAAGGTGGGGGTGTTGCTTTACGGGGGCCCGGAGGAGCGGGAACTGATGCCGGCGCTCGCCCAAAAGCTCAAGGGATTGGTCCTGCCCACGGGCACGGAGAACAGCCTGCGCCAATTCGCCTCGCTGGTGGGCCTTTGCGATCTTTTGGTGACCGGCGACACCTTGGCCCTGCACGTGGCCATCGCCTTGGGCAAACGCATGGTGGCCTACTTCGGCCCCACCTCGGACGCGGAGATCGACCTCTATGGACGGGGCGAGAAGGTGGTGCCCCGGCATCCCTGCCAATGCTATTACCAGAACCAATGCACCCAAAAGACCTCCTGCATGGACAACCTGGAGGAGAAGGACATGTTGGCCGCGGTGGAAAGGCAATTGAAGCTGGCATGAAAATCGTCGCCATGGTGCCCACCTATAATGAAAAGAAGAACATCCCGCTTTTGGTGAAGCAAATCCACCGGGACGCCCCGAAGGTCGAGATCCTGGTGGTGGACGATTCCTCGCCGGATGGAACCTACCTGGAAGTGCGGAGGCTCGCCAAAAAAGACAAGAAACTCCACCTGCTTTTGCGGGGCCGCGAGGTCAAGGGACGGGGTTGGGCGGGCCGGGACGGTTTCGTGAAGGCCCTTTCCATGGGCGCGGGCGTGGTGGTGGAAATGGACGCCGACTTGTCCCACCAACCCAAACACCTGAAGGCCCTGACCGCGCCGATCCTCGCCGGGAAAGCCGATGTGGTGATCGGCAGCCGCTATATGCCGGGGGGAAAAGACATGGACCGGCCCTTCCACCGGCAGATGACCAGCAATTTCGCCCGCTATTACCTGAAGCTGGTTTTGGGGCTCAAACCCAAAGACCCCACCTCGGGCTACCGGGCCTTTTCCAAGAAGGCCCTCCAGCGCATCCGGGTGGAAAGCCTGACGGCGCGGGACCCCTTCACGGTTTCCGAGATTTTATTCCGCTGCACCCGGGCGGGGCTCAGGATCGTCGAAACCCCCATCGAATTCATCGACCGGACCCAGGGCGAGTCCAAATTGGGCTTGTCCACCCTCTTAAAATACCTGGGCCGCGCCCTGGTCCTGCGCTTGAAGGGATTCAAGGGCGCCTGACGCCGCCCCGGATGTTTGATCCGTTTTAAGATAAGGAGAAACCAATGGCCGCCTCCAAGCCGCGCCGGCGCGGTTCGAAAAAAAGTCCCGCCTCCAATCCCATCACCCGACCCCTCGGCTCGGGTCTTTTGGCCCTTTTGTTCCTGGCGGGCCAAGTCCTATGCCTGAAGGGCGGGGCGGTTTTGGGCATGGGCCTTTCCCTTTTCGCGGCGCTGGTTTGGTTGGCGGGTTATTTCGGGATTCTCAATCCCCAAATGGAAGCCGCGGGCGACCGCCGGCGCGGGGGTTTCACCGAAAAAAGCCGGGGCAAGGCCCTGAAGGCCGAGGGGCTCAAGCCTTCCTTCGGCGCCACGGACTTTTACCGCCTCTTGGCCGTCTTGGCGGCCCTGCTCCTGGCGGGCATGGGCCAATTTTACCTCATCCAATCCAGCCGTCCCGCCACGCTGCTCATCGGCGGGCTTTACGATTTGGGGGCGGCGTCGCTTTGGCTCGCGGTCCTGGGGCCTTGGTTCAAGGCCGGGGCGGCGGAGTCGAGCTGGGTCTTATCCAAGGAAAAGATCCTCTTTTGGTCCATCATGGCCCTGGCCCTCTTCATGCGGGTGTTCCTCTTGGACCGACTTCCCGCGGGCCTCTTCATCGACCAGGGTTACGAGGGTTATTCGGCCCTGCGCATCCTGCACGAGGGTTGGCATCCCTTCTATGTCGAGGACATTTACCACAACTACGCCCTGGTGCTTTACCAGATCGCGGCTTTTTTCCTCTTCGTGGGCGCCTCGGACCTGACCTTGAAGCTATTCTTCGTGCTGATGGTGATGGCCACCTTCCCGCTGGTTTATTGGACCTTCCGCCAACTGGCCGGGCCCCGGCTCGCGCTCTTGACCCTCTTCGTCTTGGCGGTCATGCGCTGGAACATCAACTTCAGCCGCAACGCCTTTCCCACCGTGCAGGTGCCCTTCTATATGTTCGGCACCCTGGCTTTCCTGGTCTATGGGCTCAAGCAAGGCAAACGCTGGTCCTTCGCGGTGGCCGCGCTCTTTTTCACCTGCGGTTTTTACACCTACCAGGCTTTCAAGGTGTTTCCCCTGCTTTTGGCGGCCTACGCCATTTATGAGGTCCTGACCGATTGGAGGTCGGTCAAGGCCAACGGCAAGAACATCCTGCTTTTCCTGGGGCTGGCCTTCGCCCTCACCTTCCCGGTTTTCCACGACATGTTCCTGACCCACAACCTGGGCACCCGGGAGGCCGAGCTTTCCATCGTCCCCCAACTCAAGGCCCAACACAGCCTGAAACCCTTCTTCAACGTGCTG
>DATKNU010000112.1:0-5628 GCA_035541195.1 bacterium | reverse complement strand
CTGGTGGTTCCTTTTTTACAGCCTCTCGCCCTTTGACGACATCTTCACGGTGTCCTTCGCCATGGCGGCTTTTTATTTCATGGAAAAGGCCCTGCGGGAAGGCCGCCGGATCGATTTCGCCTGGGCCGGTTTCTGGGCGGGCGCGGGGGTCATGACCTACATCTCGGGACGGCTGATCCCGGTGATGGTGGCCGCGGCCTTGGGCGGCATTTTCCTCAGCCTGCGCCCCGCCAAGTTTTTGCAACGATACGGGAAGTTCCTGGTCCTGTCGGGCCTCTTCTTGCTTTGGATTCTGGGGCCTTTCATCCTCTTCATGGCCCATAACCCGGACGAGTTCTTCGGCAGGTCCCGGGAACTGAGCGTGTTCAACCAAGTGCACCTCACGGGCAACGTCTTTTTGCCGGCCATTTATTTCTTCTGGAGCTTGGTGTCCCTTTTCCACGCCAGCCCCCAAGTGGACCCCCGTTTCAACCTGCCGGGCAATTGCGAGATCGATCCCTTCACGGGCTTCTTGGCCTTGGTCGGCCTGGAGGTCTTGATCGTCTCGGCTTTCCGTTTCAAGGGCCGTTTTTTCTGGTACGCCGCCAGCGGCGTTTTTTTCGGGATCGTGGCCAACGCCTTCGCGGTGCAGGGCAGCACGCCGAACCCGGGCTATACCAACGACCAGCGGTTTTTCATCGTATTGCCTTTCATGATGATGGTCCTGGCCGCGGGATTGGATTGGATGGGGACGCGGCTCGCGCGGGCGCCGAGGGCCTTTCGGCGAGCGGCCCTGGTCCTTTTGCTGTTGCTCTTGGGCGGGGCGGCGGCGGTGAATGGCAAGGTTTATTACTGGGGCTTCCAGCACAGCCCGGGCATTTGGAGTTCCTTGGGCTTCAACCACATGAAGGCCGCCGAGGCGGCCCTGGGCTATTCGCCGCGTTGCCATGTGTTGGTGCAGGCGATGTCGGATTCCAGCGTGTTTGAGTTCCTGACCTACGGCAAGATGCCCTTCCGCCAATACCAGGGCGTGCCCATCCCCAACCAAGTCACCAAGAATGTGGCCGTGGTCTTCAGCCCCTGGGATTGGTCGGGCTGGGGAGAAATCCTCCAGGCTTATCCCCGCGCCATCGTCACGGACTTTAAGGATCCCTGGAACGGGCCGGCGGTCAAGGTCGTTGAAATCCCGCTGGCGGATATCCTGGCGTCCCAGAGGAAAATGAAGACCTTGGGCCCCGCGCTGCCGTGAAAAAGACCCGAAGCCCCTGGGACGGCCAGCGGGAAACGCTGGACGACCTGAGCGAGGCGGTCCATTACAACCGTTGGATTTATTCCAACGTGGAACGCTATCTGGGGCGGCGCGTCTTGGAAGTGGGGTGCGGCACGGGAAACCTGACCGGTTTTTTCGCCCGCGGGCGGAAGGTCTTGGCGGTGGACATCCATGAGGGCTACCTTCGGGCGGCGAAAAAACGCTGGGGCGGCGAGCCCCGGATTTCCTTCGGCCGCTATGACCTGAAGCGGGGCCTGGGGGACTTCCGCGCCTTTAAGCCCGACACCCTGGTGACCGTGAACGTGCTCGAGCATATTGAGGGGGACCAAAAATTCATCGAGGCGGCTTACGGGCTGTTGCCGCCGGGCGGGCGCCTGCTGGTTTTCGTGCCGGCCTTTCAATGGCTTTATGGTTCGATGGACAAGAGCTACGGCCACCACCGGCGTTATACCAAGCGCACGCTCAACCAAAAGCTGTCCCAAGCGGGTTTCCGGGTGGAATATTGCCGCTACTTGAACCTTTTGGGCGTTTTTGGCTGGTGGGTCAACGGCAAGCTTTTGGGACGCAAGATCATTCCCAAAGCCCAGATGCTACTTTATGATCGGATCCTCAAATATGTGACCCCGGTGGAGAAGTACCTGCCCAAACCCCTGGGGTTGTCGTTGTTGTCGGTGGGGGTCAAGGCCCCAAGCCGCTGAATCCATGAAGGAAGCCAACCATGTCTGAATTGAACGAATTCATCCAGGTGCGCCTGGACAAACTCAAGGCGCTGCGGGAAAAGGGGATCAATCCCTATCCGACCCGTTTTGACCCCACGCATCATTCAAATGAGATCCTGGACAAATATAAAGACCTGCAGCCTTCCGAACACCGGGAGGCCGACAAGGTTTCCATCGCCGGGCGCTTGGTCACCATCCGGGGCATGGGCAAAAGCTCCTTCGCGCACCTTTTGGACGCCAAGGGCAAGATCCAGATCTACGTGAAGCTCGACGCCGTAGGCCCCGAAGCCTACGATGTTTTCAAGATGCTGGACCTGGGCGACATCATCGGCGTCAAGGGGTTCCCCTTCAAGACCAAGACCGGCGAGGTGAGCGTGCACGCCGAGTCCTTCACCCTGCTTTCCAAGTCCCTGCATCCCTTGCCGGAAAAGTGGCACGGACTCACCGACGTGGAGGCCCGGTACCGCCACCGTTACGTGGACCTGATCGTCAATGAGGATGTGCGCAAGACCTTCGAGACCCGCTCCAAGGTGGTGGCGGCCATCCGCCGTTATATGGACGGCCAAAAGTTCCTCGAGGTTGAGACGCCCATGATGCACCCCATCCCCGGCGGCGCCGCGGCCAGGCCCTTCGTGACCCACCACAACACCCTGGACATGGACCTTTACATGCGGGTGGCGCCCGAGCTTTACCTCAAGCGCCTCTTGGTGGGCGGGCTGGAGCGGGTTTATGAGATCAACCGCAATTTCCGCAACGAAGGCATCAGCATCAAGCACAATCCCGAGTTCACCATGCTGGAAGCCTACCAGGCCTATGGCGACCATGAGACGGTCATGACGCTCACCGAGAACCTTTTGGCCGAGGCCGCCCAGGCCGCGGGCCAGTCGGTGAAGATCAAGGTGGGGGACCAGGAACTGGACTTCACGCCGCCCTTCAAGCGCCTGCCCCTGTTGCAAGCCCTCAAGGAAATCGGCGGGGTGGATTACGACAAGACCGACATCGAGGAACTCAAGAAGCGGGTGCGGGGCACCTCGGCCTCGGTGAAGCATATCGATTCCTTGAGCAAGGCCGAATTGGCTTACCTGCTCTTCGGGGAATTGGTGGAAGGCAAGCTCCTCCAACCCACCTTCATCACCGAGTTCCCGGTGGAAGTCTCGCCCCTGGCCAAGGCCAAATTCGACAACCCGGCGTTGACCGAGCGTTTTGAGCTTTTCGTGCTGGGCCGGGAGATCGCCAATGGGTTCTCGGAGCTCAATGACCCGGTGGACCAGCGCCGCCGTTTCGAAAAGCAGGTGGCCTTGCGCAAGGCCGGCGACGAGGAAGGCATGTACCTGGACGAGGACTATATCCTGGCGCTTTCCTACGGCATGCCGCCCGCGGGGGGCGTGGGCATCGGCATCGACCGCCTGCTCATGCTTTTAACCGACAGCCCCTCGATCCGCGACGTGATTTTATTTCCCTTGCTCCGACACCGGGAGGATGAGGAAAAGATGGTGTTTGAGTGAAGGCTTTTTTCACCACGGAGCCGCGGAGACGCAGAGATTTTTTTGAAAGCGGATTTTTTTACCCTGTCTCCTTGTCTCTGCGGTGAAATTTTTTTGAGAGGCCCAATTGAATCTTCCTTATGAAATATTCCTGGGCTTGCGGTACCTGCGCTCCAAGCGCAAGCGCTCGGCCATCTCGGTCTTGACCTGGCTTTCGGTCATCGGGGTCTCCATCGGCGTCATGGCGCTCAACGTGGTGCTGTCCGTCATGAACGGCTATGACGCCGAGCTCAAGAAGGATATCGTGGGCATCAACCCGCATATCGTGGTGTCGGGTTACCACAACCAGCCTCTGGCCAACTCGGCGCATGTCGCCCAGGCCATCGGCAAGATGGACCACGTGGCTTCCGCCGGGCCCTATGTGCAGGGCCAGGCCCTGGCCCGTTCCCGGGACCGGGCGGTGGGCATCATGGTGTGGGGCCTGGACCCCGACCATCCCCAGGCGCTGGCCGACCTGAACCAATATCTCTTTGAGGCAAAGGCCACCGACCTGAAACCTCCCACGACCGAGGGCAGCGGGCGGGAAGCGCGCATCTTCCTGGGAAGCGTGTTGGCCCAACGCCTGCAGGTGGGCTTGGGGGACGACATCCTGCTCTTCTTGCCGAGCCTCCAGATGACGCCCTTGGGGATGACGCCCCAAAGCATGAAGTTCCAAGTGGTGGGCATCTTCACCACCAGCATGTATGACTATGACTCGGACTTCGCCTACGTGGCCCTGCCCATCGCCCAAAAGATGTACGCCCTGGGGGACAATGTGACCGGGGTGGCCGTGAAGATGGACAATGTGGACCTGGCCCCCGAGGTGGGCCGCCAGATCCGCGAGAATTTTGACGGCCAATATTTCGTGCAGGACTGGCTGCAGGTGAACCGAAACCTCTTCACGGCCATCCACATGGAAAAAATCGTGATGGGCATCATCCTTTCCTTGATCGTATTGGTGGCGGCGCTGAACATCGTGAACCCGCTCACCATGATGGTGATCGAGAAGACCAAGGAAATCGGGATCCTGAAGGCCATGGGCGCCACGGATAAAAGCGTGACCGCCATTTTCATGTTCGAGGGGATGCTCATCGGGGTCTTGGGCATCCTGCTGGGGGTTGTCATCGGATTCATCCTTTGCGAGATCATCGCCCTAGTGCCCATCCATATCCCCGGGGGCGGGATGGTCTATTACATCGACCGCTTGCCGGTCAAGGTGGACCCCTTCATCAGTTATGTCGTGGTGCCCGTGATGGCCGTGGTCCTTTGCTTTTTGGCCACCCTTTATCCGGCGCGTCAGGCGGCGAAGCTCGAGCCCGTCGACGCGATCCGGTACGAGTAGGGGGCCCCGTGGAAGTCATCCGAGTCGAGGACGTCACCAAGAGCTATTTCATGGACGGCGAGGAGATCCGCGCCCTGAGGAAGGTCAACTTCTCGCTGGACGCGGGCGACATCACGGTCATCCTGGGGCCTTCGGGTTCGGGCAAGAGCACGCTTTTGACCCTTTTGGGCGGGCTCGGCAAGCCGTCGGAGGGCAAGGTCTGGTGCCGCGGCAAGTCCCTTTATGACCTGGGCAACGAGGAATTGGCCCGCTGGCGCAACAAGATTTTCGGGTTCGTCTTCCAATTCCATTACCTGATGCCCGAACTCACGGCGCTGGAAAACATCATGTTGGCCGGCCATATCGCCCGCAAATCCTCCGAGGAATGCGAGGCCCGGGCGCGAAAGCTCCTCTCCCACGTGGGACTCGCCAACCGCGCCTCGCATAAGCCCGGCGAGCTTTCGGGCGGGGAACAACAACGCGTGGCGGTTTGCCGGGCGCTCATGAACGAGCCCGAAATCATCCTGGCGGACGAGCCCACGGGCAACTTGGACCTCAAGACCGCCGAGGGAATCCACGACGCGCTTTGGGAAATTTGCCAGAAGGAAGGCCGGACCCTCATCGTGGTCACCCACTATGAGCCCCTGGCCAAGCGGGCCGACCATATCCTGAGCTTGAGCGACGGCCAGGTCGTGAAGCGGAAGAATTAACGCCAGGTTTACCACGAAGCGCACCAAGTGCACGCAGTAAGTCAAAATCCGTTAAGCCCGATTCTTTCTTGGTTTCAACTTTGCGTACTTCGTGAACTTTGTGGTG
>DATKNU010000111.1:0-11651 GCA_035541195.1 bacterium | reverse complement strand
TAATTGTCGAATGATTTGAGGGGCGCGTCAAGGGGCGAATCAGGGCGCGGGGGCCGCCGGCCGGCAAAGCCTGAGGCCCGCCTGGGCCGGGGCATATTGGGGATCCAGCCTTAAAGCCGCCTGAAAAGCCGCCGCCGCGCCCAGCCGGTCCCCTTTTCTTAAAAGCAGGCTGCCGTATTGGAGGTAGAGGTGGGGCGCCGGAATTCCTTGCCGCAGGGCCTGGCGCAGGGCGTTCAGGTGGTCTTGGTAATGTTGCTGGTAACCATAGTGATAGTAAAACTCGCCCAGCCGTTCCCAATAACAAGCCGACAAGAAACGGTCGCCCGCCACCCCCTTTTGGCCCGCCTGAAGAAAAGCCGCCGCTTCCCGGTAGCTGGGGGCGCCGTTGATGTTGTGGATGGCCTCGGCCGCCCGCCAAAAAAAATGATGCGCCCTCGTCCATTTTTCGACCCGGCCCCGGTTGGCCGCGGTGAGGGGGATGAGCCCCATCACCCAATTTTTCTCGCCCGGCCCCGAGGGCTCGAGCCAAACCCAACTGGAGCCCGGGAAAAGGGGCGAGACGGTTTTGAAATAATCCCGGTCCAGGACCAAAGCGGCCCACCGGGCCCGGGCGGGGTCAAGCCTGGGGTTTTCGGCGGCGTTCAGGGGATAAGAAACCGTGAAAAGGGACTCATCCGAATCCGCGGGAAAATCGCAAAGGATGAGCCCCGGTCCGAAATGGCGGGTCATGTCTTGAAGGACTTGGAAGGCTTGCCAATCTTGCGCCAAGCCCACCGCCGGCGGCCGCGGAAGGCCACGGAAGATCCTGGCCCCATCCCAAAGGGCCCCCGAAACCATGAAGAGCGCCAAAAGAAACCAACGCCATCTCATCGGCGCGCGCGCCAAGAGCTCGTAAAGCCCTAGGGCCGAAATGAGAAGCAATAGCGGCAAGACCTGAACGACCCGGTACATTTCCCGGCCCATGGACAAAAGGCCCGGGGCCAAAAAAAGAATCAGCGCTCCTCCCAAAGCCTGCACCATCGGCTCCCGGCGCCGACGGTAAAACACCGCCAGCCCTCCCAGGAAAAACACCGCTTGGAATGCGTTCAACTCTCCTCCGCCGTGGGGATCAAAGGCCCCCGGATCCGCCACGCCGCCGAAAACCGCGGTCAAATAAGAAAATGAGGCTCGCCACCTATCGGACCAAGGCATCCAGGAAGTCCAAAGCGCGTTGGAGGCGATATGTTGGCCATAACCCTCCCGGATCACGGCGGCCAAAAAAGGCGCTGTCCCCAAAACCCATCCCGCGAGGCAGATGCATAAGACGCCCAATCGCTCCCGAAACGGACGGGCCCAGACAGCCAGGACAAGGAAAAACCAGGCGTTGACCGCGAACCAAGGCGCCGAAGTGCAAAACCCCAAGCCCACGGCCAAACCCAAACCAAAACCTTCCCAGGCAAGGCTGCCGGGAGAGGCCTTCAGGAAGCGGGCCAACAAGAAAGCGCACAAGCAAGTCCAAGGCACAATCCATAGTCCCTGGCAACTGCGATGGCCCAAAATGAAGAACCAATAATTGAGCGCCATGGAAAAGCCGAATATCAGGACCACAGCGTTGGGGAAAAACCTCCGGGCGGCCAAAAGGGCGAAGAGGGCCGCCAAGACGCAAGACAGCGCCGAGGGCCACCAGAGGCCCGGCAAAATTCCCGCTCCCATCTTTAGGGAAAAAAACGAGGCCCAAACCGAAAGGGGGGGCACCTGCCCGAAATCGTAAAAAAACCTCCAGGACCATTGATGGTCCAAAGCGATGGCGTGGAGTCCAATGACGCCCTCCTCATCCTGGATCCAGGGGTAAAGGGTGGTTAGCCGGTAAAAATGGACGGCTACCAAAATGAGCCCTAGCCCGACCCAAACGGCGGGGGCGATGGACCCAAGAACCTCTTTTCGGGTGTCTGCCGGGCTAAACCTCAAATTTTTCCACGCGCGCTTCTTCATCGTCCGGATTTCCCTTCCAGCCGCCGTTCCACGAAGGCCATTCCCAAGGCCAAGAGCAGCGTCACCCCGGCCAAGAGGCCCACCAAGGTCCAGGGCATTTGGTGTTCCCGAAAGGTGCGCATGATCACATGGGCGCCCAGCACGAAAAAGAGCGTGTTGGGCAGGGTGCAAAGGCAGGACCAAAGCAGGTATTCCCAAAAGCGCACCCGGGTCAGCCCGAAGGCGTAGTTGAGCACGCTGAAGGGGGACAAGGGCATGAGCCGAAGCATGGCCACGATCCAGGCGCCGTGCTTTTCGGTCATGCGGTCAAGCTTCCGGAAGCGTTGGCTCCGGGAAGCCCACCGGGCCAAGTCCTCCCGGGCCAAGTCCCGCGCGATGAGAAAAGCCGCCCCGCCCCCCAAGGTGGAGCCCAGGGTGGAAACCCCCACCGCCGTGAGGGGTTTGAAGAAAAGCCCGGCGATGAGGGTCATGGCCGATCCGGGAATCGCGAAGAGGGTGCCGCCGGCGAAGAAAAGCGAGAAGACCGCCGGGCCTCCAGCCGGCCCCAGGGACCGGATCCAATGGTGCAGTTCCCGCAGGCGGTCCTCCAGGTGCAGGACCCGGCCCAAGAAAAAAAGCAAAGCCACGCCTAAAGCCAACAAGGCGGGCTTCAGCCAGCGCGGAAAAGCTTTAGGCCCCCTAGATCTCATGATCGTGGTCGTGGCCTTCCAAAAGTTTGGCCACTAAAGCCGTCCAACCGGTCTGGTGGGAGGCCCCCAAGCCCTTGCCGTTGTCCCCATGGAAATACTCGTAAAACAGCAGCAAGTCTTTCCAAGCCTCGTCCTTGGCGTAACGCCCTTCCCCGCCATGGCAAGGCCGGTCGCCTTTTTCGTCGGGCCTGAAGATGTTTTCCACCCGCTCCGAGAGGAAAAGAGCCACCTCTTTTAAATTCATGAAATTGCCCGACCCCGTGGGGCACTCCACCTTCAAGTCATCCCCATAAAAGTGGTGGTAGCGTTCCAGGGACTCGATCAAAAGATAGTTGATGGGCATCCAAACCGGCCCACGCCAATTGGAATTGCCCCCGAAAAGCCCCGTGCGGGATTCCCCCGGCTCATAGTCCACCCGGTGTTCCCGCCCGTTCAATTGGAGGCGATAGGGGTGGTCCTGGTGGTATTTGGAAAGCATGCGGATGCCGTAAGGCGAGAGGAATTCCTTCTCGTCCAAGACGTAGCGCAACACCCTTTCCAGTTTATCCCGGGAAGGCACGGCCAAGAGAAACCGGCCCCGGCCCTTTTCCCCCCGGTCGCGGCACAAGATGGCGCCGGCCTCCTCGGGCTTGTGGGCCATGAACCATTTCATCCGCTTGTAAAATTCCGGGAGCTTCGTCAACTTGTCCTCGTCCAAAATTTCCGCCGCGAAGAGCGGGATGAGCCCCACCGCCGAGCGGATGCGCAGCGGGATGCCGGTGCCGTCCGCCAGCAGTTGGTCGTAATAAAAGCCGTCCTGGTCGTCCCAAAGGCCCGTGCCCCCCAACGTATTGATGGCATGGACGATGGAAAGGTAATGCTCGAAAAATTTGGTGGCCATGTCCTCCGTGGCGGTGTTTTCCAGCGACAGTTCCAGCGCCATGGAAAGCAGGGTCCCGCAATAGAAGGCCATCCAAGCCGTGCCATCGGCTTGTTCCAGGGCTTGGCCGGGAGAAAGCTGGCCCCGGTCGAAAACCCCGATGTTGTCCAATCCCAAGAACCCCCCCGCGAAGAGGTTGTTGCCCTCGGCGTCCTTGCGGTTCACCCACCAGGTGAAGTTGAGCAATAATTTTTGGAAGACCCGGGACAAAAACACCCGGTCCCTTTGGCCCGGGGGCGCGGTCATCTTGTAGACCCGCCAGGCCGCCCAAGCGTGCAGGGGCGGGTTGACGTCGGAGAAGGCGAACTCATAGGCCGGAATTTGGCCATTGGGGTGCATATACCACTCGCGCAACAGCAGCACCAATTGGTGCTTGGCGAAAAAGGGGTCGAGCCGCGCGAAGGGGATCATGTGGAAAGCCAGGTCCCAGGCCGCGAACCAGGGATATTCCCATTTATCCGGCATGGAAAAAACGTCCTCGGCCCCGAAATGGCCCCAATCGCGGTTGCGGCCCTTTTGGCGGCCCTCATCCACCGGCGGCTGGGCAGGGTCCCCTTCCAGCCATTGTTTGACGAAATAGTAGTAGTACTGCTTGGACCACAAGAGCCCCGCGCTGGCCTGCTTGGCCACTTCCTGGTCGGCGGGGGCCAAGCCGGGGGTGATTTTCAAATCGTAATAAGCCTCCGATTCCTTCCAGCGGTCCTCAAAGACCTGGTCGAAGGCCGCCCCGAAGGGGGCCGCTGGGTCGTCCTTGGAAAGCCTGAGCCGCACGATCTTTTGGCCGCCCGGAGGAATCGAAAAGGCGAAATGAAAGGCCGCCTTGGTCCCTTCGCCGGGGCCGAGGGCTTCCTTCCGTCCCTGGATGACGTAATCGTGGAAGGCGTCCTTCACGTAAGGCGAGGGATTGGGGCTGTTGAAGAGCCTCTTGAAATTGGTCTCGTTCTCGGTGAAAAGGATTTCGCCTTCTTCCTCGGCCCGGAGGAACAAGGGCCCCAACGCCGGATGCGTGAGCGCGAGCCCCTTTCCGTTTTTCGTGATGGGCACCCGGGGCCAATCATGCTCGCCCCGGCGGCCCCAAGCCCAAGTGTTTTTCAACCACCAGGTGGGCAAAAGATGCAGCGGGGCTTCCTGCGGGCCCCGGTTCACCAGGGTGAACCGGATGAGGATGTCGTCGGGCGCGGCTTTGGCGTATTCCACGAAGACGTCGAAATAGCGGTTGTCGTTGAAGATCCCGGTATCCAGCAGCTCGAACTCGTCCTGGCCCCTGCCCCGGGCCCGGTTTTCCGCGACCAGCCGGGCATAAGGAAACTCGGCCTGGGGATATTTATAGAGCGCCTTCATGTAGGAATGGGTCGGCGAGGAACGCAAGTAGTAATAGCATTCCTTCACGTCCTCGCCGTGGTTGCCCTCGGGCCCCGAGAGTCCGAAAAGCCTTTCCTTCAGGATGGGATCTTTGCCGTTCCAAAGGGCGGGCGCGAAACAAACCAACCCCTTGCTGTCCGAGAGGCCCAGTAACCCGTCCTCGCCCCAACGATAGGCCCGGCTGCGGGCATGGTCATGGGGGAAATAATCCCAGCAGGTGCCGCCCGGCGAATAGTCCTCCCGCACGGTGCCCCATTGGCGCTCGGACAGATAGGGTCCCCATTTTTTCCAGGGATGGTTTCCCTCGACGAAAAGCTCGAGGCGTTGGCTCTCGGGATCCAGCGGTGTGGGATTAGGCATGGATTTCCTTCGGAAGGTTTTAAAACCCGCAAGGCTCAAAATAATTTAAAGAAGAGGGGCACGGATAAGCGTGGCAATAAAGAAGCTGGATTTTTGATTTCACCTTATCGCCCCACCGACCCCTTTTGACGACTCAATCCCCGAAAGCCACCAGGTTCTTGATGCCGCCCGGATCGCCCAACAAAAGGTCGGCGAATTTTTCAGGCGCGAAACGGCCCGTGATGAGCGAGGCGGGCGCGCCGGGCCAAAGCTTGTCGAAAAGCGCCAGGTCTTGAATGGCCTTGCCGTAATCGGCCTTGCCCGCGTTGACCGTCCCGAAAACCACCTGGTTTTTGAGCACCTGGTCGCGCATCAAAAGGTCCGTATCCACCTCAATGGGCGCCTTGCGCCCGGGCACGCCGGTGAAAATAAAGACCCCGTTGGTGCCCAGGTATTTCATCATCTCATACGAAAGCCGGGAAGCCCCGGTGGCCTCATAAACCAGGTCCACGTTTCCCACTTGGCCCGCCAGGGTGTCCAAGGAAACCGAGGCGCCGGACAGGAAGGTGGCGCCGATTTGGGCCGCGAGCTTCGCCTTGGGGCTGTCCCCGCTTTCCTTGGAATAAACGAAGGTCTCGAACCCTTGGGAGCGCAGCAGCATGGCGCCCAAGAGCCCCACGGGCCCGGCCCCCAACACCACGGCCCGATGGCAATGGCCCCGGCCTTGGGCGCCGGCGTGGGCGCAATCCCAGGGAAGGCGGCTTTGGATCTGCCACATCTGCTCCAGGCCCTTCTCGGCGATGGTCAGGGGCTCGGCCAGCACCGCGATGGGCCTCAAGGCCTCGGGCACGGGGTTCATGTATTTCTCGTCGTCCACGACTTTTTCGGTCATGAAGCCGTGCAGGCCGTTGATGCCCCTTTCCTTGAAGGCCCCGGTCTCACAAAAGTCCTGGCGGCCTTGGGCGCAGGGGCCGCACTGGGGCTGGCCGCAGGGCCGCCGCACCACCATCACCACCAAGTCCCCCGGCTTCACCGCCGTGACCTTCGCGCCCACCTCCACCACCCGCCCCAGGGACTCATGGCCTAAGACCAGGCTCGCCTCGCCCGCCGGGGGCGTGCCGTACTCGAAAGCGCAGATTTCCTTGTCGGTGCCGCAAACGCCGATTTCCAGCATCCTCAATTTGACGTCCGTGGGGGTCCTTAAGGGCGGCTCGGGGAATTCGAGGAGGCCCAACTGTTTTTTTCCGGGGGTCACGGCAATGGCTTTCATGGCGCCTCGCTTTCGGGAAAAGGACTTGAACGCCCCCATGATAAACCCGGGACCCGTTCCTTTTTAAGCCGCTTTATGTTTTACTTGGGAAAACCATCTCCGGAGGGAACCATGCCTGAGGAAGCCCATATCGCCGCCAAACAGCCCGCGGCCGTTCAATTGGAAGCGGGAAAGACCTACGCCTGGTGCGCCTGCGGCCATTCCCAGAAACAGCCCTTTTGCGACGGTTCCCACGCGGCCCATGGGTTCAAGCCCAAGGTTTTTACCGCCGAGCAGACCAAGACCGCCTATCTTTGCCAATGCAAGCACACCAAGAACCCGCCTTACTGCGACGGGACCCACAAGACCCTTTAAGCGCGGGACTATTCCACGTCCTTCGTGCCCCAGGTTTCCACCGGGGGCGTCCAATGCTGGAAAGCCTTGGGCAGGGCGGGCGTGATCAGGTCCTTGAGGAAGGTTTTATGGGCAAGCCCCAACGCCAGCCCCGCGAGGGCCAAAATCCATAAGGCCGCGTTTAAGGACGCCGGCGTTTTCTTGGGATGGAGCAGCGGCAGGGGGTTTTCCTCGGGCCTCACGAAAAGCCGCCAAGCACCCCTCGCGAAATAAACCAAGGTGAACCCATAAGCGGCCAAAAGCGCCAGCGCCAAAAACCATTGCCGTTGCTGGAGCGCGGCCTCGAATAAATAATATTTACCGTAGAATCCCCCCGTGGGGGGAAGCCCCGCGAGGTTGAGCCCCAGAAGGATGAAAAGCGCCGCGGCCCCGGGCGCGCGCCGCCCCAACCCGGCGAGCCTCGCTAATTCATCCGTCCCCACCGCGTCCCGGAGCCAAATCGAAAGGTAAAAAAATCCGGCCAAGGCCAGGCTTTGGCTGACCAGCTCCAGCAAGGCGCCTTGAAGGGCCGTCGTGCTTCCCAGCACGAACCCCGCCACCACGTACCCTAAAACCGCCACGCTGAGAAAGGCCGTGACCTTCCCCCAGGTTTTCTCCCCCGATCCCGCCCAAAAACCCGCCAGGAAAAAAACCACCGCGGCTTGTTCGGCGGCGGCCAGCCCGAGGGGCGTTTGGAATCCCGGGGCCCCGAGCGCGCAAAAATAAAGGCTGAACAAGAGCAGCGCCGCCGAGCGTCCCACCAAGGGCGCCAAAAAGGCCGTTAGTTCAGGGGACAGGCGGGCCAGAAAAGCGGAAAAAAGACCGGGCGCGGGAAATAAAAGCGCCAGGGCGAGGCCGAGCGTCAACCAGGCGCCGCCAAAACCGATCAAATCCTCGTTCTTGTCGATGAGCAGTTGGGACAAAAGATCATCCAGGTTGAGGGTGCCGGTGCCGGCATAGAGGTAGAGGAAACCCAAAAGCAGGAAGGAAGCGCCCAGGCTTCCCGCCAGCGTGAAGCGGAAAGCCGGCCAATAGAGGTCTCTCCCACCCCGGGCGATCAAAATCCCCCCGGCCAAAAGCGCCAACTCCACGAAAAGATAAAGGTCGAAGAGATCCCGGTCCATCCCCAGGGCGGCCAGGCTTCCGGTGAAAAGCAGGATCGCCGCGGGCGCCGCGTCGGGTCCCAAGCCGGCGGACTTTTCCCGGCCCACTCCCACCCAAAGCCCGAGAAACGCCAAGAGATAAAGCAGGGCGGTCCAAAAAATCGTGAAGGGGACGATTCGGATCTCGATGCCCCAAGGCGCGGCCCAACCGCCCATCGGGGCCGCCATCAGGCCCGGGGAGAACTTGGCGAAAAAACCGCCCAGGGCCGCCAAGACGCCCGCCACCGCCACGGCCAAAGCCAGGGCGCGGGAAAGGCGGGCGTCAAACCAAGCCAAGACCCAGACCGGGAACACCGCCGCGAAAGGCAGGAGAAAAAGAAGGTCGGGCCTCATGGCAAGGATTCCAAGCGGGAAAGGGTCCTGGAATCCAGGGTTCTTTTTTCCCGGCGCAAGTGGCGCGCCAGGATGAGCAAGAAAAGGCTAATGGCCAAGGTCAGGAAAAAAAGATCGAGCAAGAGGGCCGCGGGCAGGGGATTCGCCTTGGACCCCAGGGAAAGCAGCAAGAAGCCCAACCCCGACTGGACCAAAACCCAGCCGAAAATTTTGCGGGGCAAAAGGGCCTGGGACGCGAAAATCCAAAGTCCCATAAAGGCCAAAAGAAGGGCCAACCCCGCCTCGAAAGCGCTCATGATTCCCGCTCCTCGCGCCGCAGGGCGAAATAAACCAAAAGGACCGCCGAGAGCAAAAGCCCCGCCGCCAGCAGAAAGGCGCCCGCGGGCCGAATTTGGGAAGGCAGCAGGGGCAGGGGCAAAGCCTCATAATCCAGGAACCGGCTTCCCGCTAAAAGACAAAAAAAACCCAGGCCCCAGACCCCCAGGGGGCCCGCCAAACTGCCGGGCAGGCGCCCGTCCAGTTGGCTTTTTTTCCCGCGCGGGGCGCCCCCAAAAAGGCTAAAGGAAACCGTCAAGAAGATCAAAGCCAAGAGGACGAGGTCGAAGGATCGGTAATCGCTGAAAACCGCCGAGACCGGGTAGGATTGGCCCGTTTCCAAAGCGCCCCTTTGAACATAACGCGAAGCCACATGGCTGACCAAGGGGGAGATTCCGGGCCCCGAGGGCGCGAGCCTCAAAAAAGCCGTCACGGTCAGGCCGCCGGCCAAAAGAAGGCCGGCCGGGAGCCAAAGACCGGCTCCCCGGCTTTTGCCGCCGGACAAACGCTGTCGAAATAAGGCTGGGCTTTTAGGCATGGCCGCTTTCAAAAGGAAATGACAAGGGCCCTATCCTAGTGGGGCCCTTCAGGGCCGTCAACGCTCAAGCCCAAGCTATTGGATGAGTTTGGGCCTCATAGCCCGCGCCGCGAAAAATCCCAGCACCCAGGGCATTATCAAGGTATAGGCAAGGCTTAAGGGCCAGTCCGCCTCGAAGCGGCCGGTGGTCAACATGCGGGTGAGGTGCACGGGATGGAACAGCGGCAGCCAATAGGCGCAGAAGGCCACGGCCTTGGGCAGCTTGTCCACCGGGAAAAGGGTGCCGGAAAAAAGCGTCAGGGGCGAGATGACGCCCGAGATGAAAAAATTGAACTGGGAGATGTCCTTGACCAGCCTCACGGCGAAAAGGCCCAAGGACCCGAAGGTCAGGGCCGTCAGGAAGCCCACCAAAGGCACCAAGAGGGCCCAAGGCGAGTGCACCAACCCCCAAAGCGCGAAAACCGCCAGGACGCCCGTGGAAAAAAGGGCTCCCTTGGTGCCGTGGTAAAGCAGTTCCCCCCAGAAAATATCCGTGACCCCCAGGGGCGTCACCAGCATGGAATCGTAGTTATGGTCCATCTCCATCCGGAAATAAGTGCCATAGGACATGTCGAAGGCCGCCGAAAAGACCGCCGCCACCATGACCTGCCCGGGCGCGATGAAGGACAGGTAATCCAGGCCGCCCATGGAGGAGATGGAGGAGGCCAAGCCCCACCCCACCGCCGTGATGAAGATGATGGGCTCCACCACGATGAAGAAGGAATTGGTGAAGAAGTTGCGCCGATAGACCGTGAAGTGGCGCATCCAAACCGCCGAAAGTTTTCGGGCCAGGGACGGCAGGGGGCGTCCCGGGCCCGCGGGGGGGTTACTCGCTCTCATGCAGGTCCCTCCCGGTGAGTTTCAGGAATAGGTCTTCGAGTCCCACGGGCCGGATCGAGAAATGGCCCTTCAATTTCCCCGCCAAGCGGTGAAGCTGGGCGGGCGACTTCGCGTAAAGGAAAACCCGGTCCTGGTAGCGGTCCACCTTCACGCCCGGGGGCGTCGCCGCGAGCCGCCGGGACGCCGGCAGTTCCATCACATAGGGCGGCAGGTGCCGCGCCATCAGGTCCCGGGGCTTGCCCTGGGCCAGGACCCGGCCCTTGTCCATCACCAATAGGCGGTCGCAAAGCTGCTGGGCTTCCTCCATGTAATGGGTGGTGAGCAGCAAGGTCACGCCGCGCTTCTTGAGCTCGCGCAGTTTGACCCAGATCAGGTGCCGTACTTGCGGGTCCAGCCCCGTGGTGGGTTCGTCCAAGATCAAAAGCTCCGGGTCGTTCAAAAGGGCCCGGGCGATGACCAACCGGCGCTTGAGCCCGCCGGAGAGCTCCCGGATGCGGGCGGCGGCCTTTTCGGTGAGCGACATGAAATGAAGGAGCTCCTCGATTTTTTGGGCGGCTTGCTTTTTCGGCAGGCCGAAATAACCCGAGTAAATTTCCAAATTCTCCCGGACCGAGATCTCGTCGTCCAAGTTGTCGGATTGGGCCACCACGCCCAGGCGGTTCTTCAAGGCGGCGGCTTGGCGATCCGGATTGAGGCCCAAGACGGTCAATTCCCCGGCGCTGCGGGGCGAGAAGCAATAGATCATCTTCATGAGGGTAGATTTGCCCGCGCCATTGGGGCCCAGGAAGCCGAAACACTCCCCCCGCCTCACGGCGAAATCCACGCCGTCCACGGCCTTGAAATCACCGTAGGCTTTCGAGAGGTTTTTGGCTTCGATGAGGTTGGCCGGCATGGGACGCCCTTTCCGAATGCTCCGCGGGGCGACAGCCTACCGAAAAAGGGCCCAAAAGAAAAGAAGCCCCCGAGGGGCTTCTTTTAATGAAAAACCACGCTTAGCGGCGTTTGGCGGAAGGCTTGGAATCCAATCCCAGGAACCGGCGCGTCCAGAGCCGCAGGTCGTCCATGTAACCAAAGATCGAAGGCACGATGAAGAGCGTCAGGATGAGCGAGCTGATGAGCCCGCCTTCCACCGCCACGCCCATGGATTGGCGGAACTTGCCCACCTCGGTCAGGGCCAAAGCCAGCGGCAACATGCCCATGATGAGCGAGAAGGTGGTCATGAGGATGGGCCGCAAGCGGACTTTCCCGGCCATCTTCAAGGCGTCATCCCGCGAAAAGCCCTTCTTTTGCAGTTGGAGCGTATAGTCCACCAGCAGGATGGAATTCTTGGTGACCAGCCCCAAGAGCATGATGATGGAAATCCAGCTGAAGACGTTCAACGATTGGCCCGTGATGAAAAGCGCGAAAAAAGCGCCCACGATGGCCAGGGGGATGGCCATCATGATGGTGAGGGGCAGGATGGGCGACTCATAAAGGCTGGCCAGGATCATGTAGGTGAAAA
>DATKNU010000110.1:0-25496 GCA_035541195.1 bacterium | reverse complement strand
AAGATCGATCCGGAGAAGCCGGAGTTCCCGCGTTTTTCGCGCAGGAAGGCGAGCTGGGACCGAGCCGAGATGGCGGAACTGGCAGACGCAAGGGACTTAAAATCCCTCGGGCCTAAAGCCCATCCCGGTTCGATCCCGGGTCTCGGCACCAATTTGACGATCGAAAAGCTTTGATATAGACGCGGGGTGGAGCAGCCTGGTAGCTCGTTGGGCTCATAACCCAAAGGTCGCTGGTTCAAATCCAGCCCCCGCAACCATTTTTCCCTCCCGGAATTCTCCGCTGTGGAAACCATCCTCATCCGTTTGGAAACCCAAGGCCGCCGCGGCAAGGCCGTGACCACCCTCCAGGGTTTCACCCGTTCCGCCGATGACCTGGAAGATTTGGCCCGCCGGCTCAAGGTGAAATGTGGTTCCGGCGGAACCGTCAAAGGAAGTATGATTGAGATCCAAGGCGACGTGAGGCTGAGGCTCAAGGGCCTTTTGGTCGCCGAAGGATTTCACGTAAAGGGCGTCTGACTTGCGCGTCACCGCTTCGGTTTCCCCCTGGTTGCCCTGGCTCAAGCCCTTTTTGCCCTCCTTGGTGCTTTTGGACGGCAACGCCTCCGAGATTTACCATGGATCGCTCCTGGGCCAACCCATCCCGCCCTTGCTCATCAAGGAAAAAGTGTTCGGCGTGGCCCGGGTGGGGGCCAAATCCGCCCCCCTGCATGCCCACCTGATCCAAGCGGGTTTCCAGCGCCGCGGTGAAAAAAACGCCTCGGGCGTTCCGGTGCCCGTTTATTACCGCGGGGACTTGGGGTCGGTGCGTTTTGTTTTCCCCCAGAGCCGCTCCGGACAATCCGCCCCCGCGGCGGGACTCGCCGCCAGCCCCGAAAAGGGTTTGGAACTGCTGCTGGAAAACCCCCACGCGGTGGAGGTCAAATACCTGGGCGAAACCTACGAGGTCCTAGTCCCCCAAATCGGGCGCTTCCTTTTGGCCAACGGCCTCAAAGTGCGCGCTTCCAAAAAAGCCTCCCCCACGGACATTTACCGGGCCGCCATGCATTTCGTTTATATACTGGACCTGTTGGTGGAAAACGAGGACTTTGAGGAAGAGGCCTTGAACGATCTTTTGGAAATCCGCCCGCCCGCCCTGGTTCGGGAACTGAGGGACAACCTGAGGGAAAACGGGCCGGGATCCATCCTCTGGGAATCGGCCCAAAGGCTTTACCTCAACCTTTATCCCGACGTGAAGGCCGTTACCTTGACCTCTTGGCATTGGAAATTCCAAAAAAAACTTTCCAAAAACATGCAAGACGCCAAAGAAGAGGACTGATCCCATGAAAAATGCCGCGAGATCGAAGCGGGGACTCAAGCCCCTGGCGCTGGTCACGGGAGGCGCCAGCCCCTTGGGCTCGGCCATTAGCCGCGCCCTGGCCCAAGCGGGCTATGATTTGGTCCTGCATTACGGGAGTTCCAAGGCCAGGACGCTGGAGCTCGCCGACGAATTGAGGGGGAGCGGCACCAAGGTGTTTTTGCTCCAGGCGGACCTGCGAAAACCCGCCTCCCTGGCCCGGGCCTTGGCGCGGGGACCCCGGGATTTGTCCCGGACGAGCCTTTTGGTCAACAACGCCTCTTTTTTCGGGCCCACGCCCGCCTTTAACGAGAAGGCCTGGGACGCCATCCTCCACATCAATCTTTTATCGCCCTACGCTTTGAGCGAGGCCTTGCGGCCCCAGCTTCAAAACAACCAGGGGAGCGTGGTCAACATCACGGACATTTACGGGGCCCATCCGCTTTTGAAGGATCATCCGGCTTATTGCGCCTCCAAGGGCGGGCTGATCACCCTGACCCGCTTTATGGCGTCCCAGTGGGGGCCCGGAGTGCGGGTGAACGGGGTCTCGCCGGGGGTCATTTCCTTTCCCGCCCACTATGGCGCGGCTAAAAAGAAAAAACTCGCCGAAAAGTCGGCCCTGAAAAGAGGCGGATCGCCCCAGGATATCGCCCGGGCGGTCTTGTACCTGGCGGAACAACCCTTCGTAACCGGGCAGATTTTGAACGTGGATGGCGGCCGGTTCCTCTAGGGGAAAAGGGCCTTGAGATCGAAGTTCCCCAGCTTTTCCAAGGGCAACATCCTGATTTTTTGCCGGACGTCCCGGAACCGGGACGCCAGTTCCCAATAACTCAATTGAAGCTCGGGGTGGATCCGGGACGGGAAGATTTCCGTCAGGGGGAAAAGCACAAAGGCTTTGGCGGCGATGTCCGGATGGGGGAGGGTCAATCCGTTTTTTTTCACGACCTGCCCCCCCCGGAGGATGAGGTCCACGTCCAGGGTCCGGGGGCCGTTGGGGTCGCCGCCGCGCACCCGCCCGGCCTTTTTTTCCAACCGGCGGAGCCAATCCTTGATTTGGGCCGGGGTCTGGCGGGTGCGAACCGACGCCACCAAGTTCCAGAAAGGGGGCTGGCGCCTCAGGTTCACCGGGGAAGTCTCGTACACATGGGAAACCCGGGTGAGGCCATAGCGGCCGTCCAGTTCCTCCAAGGCGAAGGCCAAATGGGTTTGGGGGTTGATGTTGGAGCCCAGGCTGAAAACCACGCTGTCGTCTTCCCGGGTCCGGTGCAGGCTCACGCCCACGCTTTGGGCGCCCCGGATGGCCCCCGGTTTTTGCAGGGTGAGGAAAAGCTCCCCCAAGTCGAATCGTTCCATGAGCAAGCCGGCCAGTTTCTCCGCCAGGGTTTCGATCAATTGGAAGCGGCTGCCTTCCACGAATTGGATAGCGGCTTTGGCGATGCGTTTGTAGTTGACCGTGTCCTCGATGCGGTCCGTCCGGGAGGCCCGCCGCACGTCGCAGGGGAATTTCAGGTCGATGAGGACCGCCTGCTTTTGCTTTCGTTCCCAGTCAAAGATCCCGATGATGCATTTAATTTTCAGGCCCGTGAGGGTGATATAATCCTTGGAAGGCAAGTCGAATCTCCGTGCGAGAAATGGTCGGACTAAAAACCAATGAAAAGCCATCGACCGCCTCATTTGAGCAGAAAGACGGGTTCAATTGAAGGGCCTTTTAAGGCGCGCAGGCCGGGGCGGGCGGGCTGGGACCATCGGGCGGCCTATGGGTGCTTCGTCCTGGCGAATGTCCTGCTTTTCGCCGACTCTTTTTTGCGTCCGGGCCGGGTCCTTTCAAGCCCCCAAGGCGATCTGGCCCAGCATTTTATGGCTTGGCGGGGATTCGCCGCCGATGAGTTGGCCCGGGGAATCCTCCCTTTCTGGGCGCCCGCCTATTTGGGAGGGACGCCTTTTTTGGGCGGCTTCGAATCCGCGATTTTTTATCCTTTCAACCTTTTGTTCCTTTTTCTGCCCTTCGCCCTGGCCTCCAACCTGGTGATTTTTTTTCACGTCCTGATGGCCGGCCTTTTCACCCAGGGTTGGGCGGCTTCCCGGGGGCTCAAACCCGAAGCCTGTCTTTTGGCGGCCTTCGGGGTGGCCTGGGGCGGCCCTTTTTTCCTGCAAATTTACGCGGGCCATCTCTCGAACCTTTGCGCCATGGCTTGGGTGCCCTTGATCTTTTGGGCTTTGGAACGATTGACCCAAAAAAGTTCCCTGGGTTGGGCCTTGGTTTTGGCCCTGGCCGTGGGACTACAAGGTTTGGCGGGCCATCCTCAATATTTCTATTACACGGCCCTGATTGGGGCGGCCTGGGCCGGGGCGGCGGCCATCGGCCAACCCCGCCCCCTTCCCCGCTGGGGAATCGCCGCGGCGGCCTATGGCTTCGGTTTTTTGCTGTTCGCCGCCCAATGGTTGCCCGGTTTGGAGGCGGTGGGGGAATCGGCGCGGGGGGATTTGAACGACTTTAAAACCGCCGGGCTTTTTTTCCTTCCGCCCGAGAATTTTTTGACCCTGGTGGCGCCGTTTTTTTTCGGTCCCTTGGGGGACAATCATTATTGGGGCCGTTGGTATTTGTGGGATGTTTGCCTTTTCACCGGATTGGGAACCTTGTTTTTCGCGGCCCTCGACCTTTGGGCCCATCGGCTCAAGCGGGCGCCCGAGGCGGCCTTGATCGCCCTTTCGGCCCTTTTGGCGTTGGGGCAAACCACGCCGCTTTTTCATTTCCTATTCGACTGGGCCCCCGGCTTCAAGAGCTTCCGGGGGACCTGCAAGTTTGATTTTTTCATCGTTGTTTTCATCGCCGTGATGGCCGCCTCGGGGTTTGACTGGCTACTTCGCCGGGGCAAGGCGCCCTCCGGGGCCCGCTTATTCTTGGCAGGGGCGGCCTTCCTTTCGGGTTCGGCCGCCGCCGCCATTTGGTTTTTGTCCCAAAAGGGTTTGGCCGGGGGGTGGGGGCTTTGGCTTTTGGCCCTCCATTGGTTGAAAGAGCCTTTCGCGGGATTGGAACCGGGGGTCTTGGACTCCTTCGTGAGGCAGGCCGGACTTCAGTCCGCCCTGAGCCTCGGGCTTTTAGCGGCCGCGGCCTTGGGGTTGGCCGGGGGCGCCTGGGCGGCGGTTCGGACCCGCCAAGGCCTTTATCTCATGGGCGCGGTGGCCCTTTTGGAATTGGGGGTCTTCGCGGCCTTCCATCGGCCCACTTTCGCGCAAGGCCCTTGGCAGCAACGCCAGGAAGCCCTGCGGGATTTTTACGCGGCCCATCCCGGCGATTATCGGGTTTTGGGCACGGGAAGCGAAGCCGCCTTGGAGGGCGGCCGGGATCTGTGGGAACAGGAACCCTTGATCCTCTCCCGTTACGGGCATTTTGTGGCCCGGAGCCAGGGATTCCCGGAAAACGAGATTTTTCGCACCTCGCCGGTCTTCAAGAAAATTCCCCCGCTTTACGCCTTGACCCGCGTGAAATATGTCTTCGAGACGGACGGTGCCGGCGCCCTTCACGCCATGGTTTTGCCCTTCCAGCCCCTGACTCGATTGGCCCTTTTCCATCAAGCCGTTGTCGTCCCGGACGAGGAGCGGGCCTTGGGGATTTTGTTGGAGCCGAAATTTGATTTCAGGCGCCGGGTGGTTTTGGAAAAACCGCCGCCCTTTCCCTTGGCGGCCCCCCGGGGACCCGAAAGCTTTTGGGTCCAGGACTTATCGGTGAACGAGGCGCTTCTGGGGGTTGATTTGTCGGCCCCGGGCGTACTTTTAATGACGGACAATTTCAGCTTGGGATGGAAGGTCCAGGAGGCGGGGAAAGCCGGGGGGGCCTTGGAACTGGAGCCCGGCGACGGGTTCTTAAAGGCTTTGGTATTGCCCGCGGGGCCCCATCGGCTCAAGCTGACCTACGCGCCCGATTCCTTCCGGGTGGGGCTTTGGATTTCCTTGGTTTCGTCCTTCTTTTATATTGCTATACTGGCCTGCCTTTTTCGCCGCTCCCCATTCCCGACGCCCCGAAGGAAGTGACGCCGTGAGGATTATCGACCTTTTTAAAAGCCCCGAAAAACTATTCTCCTTTGAGCTTTTTCCCCCGAAGCGGGACGGAAACTTGGAGATCCTCTTTGAGACGGTGGAAAAGCTCAAGGCCATGAAGCCGGGCTACATCTCCATCACCTATGGGGCGGGCGGTTCGACCCGGGACATGACCTATGACATCGCCTTGCGCCTGAAAAATTCCGGCATCCTGCCGTTGGTGCACTTCACCTGCGTGGGACATTCCCGGGACGAGATTCGCGGGCTCCTGGGCCGGTTGAAGTCCGCAGGCATTGAGAACCTCTTGGCCCTTCGCGGCGACCCGCCCAAGGGGCAGGCGACTTTCACGCCCGCGCCCGACGGGTTGGCCCACGCCGATGAGTTGGTTTCCTTTATCCGCGCCGAGGGCTTTGACTTCTGCCTGGGGGTGGCCGGCTATCCCGAAACCCATCCGGAAGCGCCCAGCCCCGAGGCCGATTTGGCCAACCTCAAACGCAAGATCGACGCCGGGGGCCAATTCATCGTCACCCAGCTTTTTTTCGACAACCGGGATTATTTCCATTATGTCAAAGCCTTGAGGGATCGGGGCGTGAACGTCCCCGTCCAACCCGGGATCTGGCTCTTGACCGATTACGCGCAGATCGAGCGTTTCCAGTCCCTGTCCGGCGCCAAGATTCCCGAGGATTTGGCCAAGCGCGTGGAAGCGGTTAAATCGGATAAGGAGGCCGTCACCGCCATCGGCATTGATTACGCCACGAGCCAATGCGCCGAGCTTTTAACGAAGGGCGCCCCCGGCATCCATTTTTATGTCATGAACAAGAGCCATTCGGTGGGGGAGGTCTTGGGCCGCCTGAGCGCCCAGGGCCTTCGTTAATCGTTCCCCATCCGGGAACTTAAAATCCAGTTCCGGGTTGTGGCGGTCCCCGGGAGTCTATATACTTTCGCCCATACCAGCGCTCGGGGAGTGACTCATGTCGGACGCCGCTTCCACCTTCAACCGTCTACGCAGCGTGCTCCAAGGCACCTACTTTTTCCAGTCCTTGAAACTCAACGAATTGGACGAGCTCATCGGCCACCTGCGCATGGTGCGGGTGCAGAAGGGTTACGAGATCGTGAAGCAGGGCGATCCGGGCGACGCCTTTTACTTGATCGCCGCCGGCAAGGTTTCGGTTTGGATGAAGAAGGGCTTCATGAAATCCAAGGTGGCCGACCTGGGCCCCGACGAGTTCTTCGGCGAGATGGCCCTCTTGTCCAACGAACCCCGGAACGCCACCGTGGTGGCCGAGGAAGTGACCGAGCTTTTCATCCTTCAAAAATACGATTTTGAGAAGATATTGCTCAAGAACCCGGTCATTATGGAACAACTCAAAAAGTCCTTTGACGAGCGGGCCGAAAAGAACAAATTCGGCTTTTGACAAGGGAATTGACAAGCCCCCCAAAGCTTGGCATATTCACACCTCTTGTAAACCCGACGGCGGGGTAGCTCAGTTGGTTAGAGCGACGGTCTCATAATCCGTAGGTCGAGAGTTCGAGTCTCTCCCCCGCTACCATTTTTCCTTCCCAAATTGATCCGAGGATCCAGAAGATGGCCCCTTCCCGGTCGAATCTTCCCTTAACCTTGCCCGCCGCGCCCTTTGGCGCCAAGACGCGGCTCTTGGTGGCCCTTTCGGGCGGCGCCGACTCCACGGCGCTCCTGGCGCTCTTAAGCGAGCAGGGGGCGCCCCGGGGGCTCCGGCTTTTCGCGGCCCACGTTAATTACGGGTTAAGGGGCCGCGCGTCCCAAAAGGACGAGGACGCGGTGCGCGCGCTTTGCGCCAAGTTCAAGGTTCCCTTGCGGGTTTTGCGGTTGACCCGAAGCGAGGCGGCGGCCCGGCGGGAGAAAAAATCGCTCCAGGATTGGGCCCGGGAACGCCGTTACGCTTTTTTCGCCCGCGCCTGCCGCCAAACCCGCTCCTGGGGCGTGGCGGTGGCCCACCAGGCCGAGGACCAAGCCGAAACCATCCTGGACCGCCTGCTTCGGGGCGCGGGGCTCAAAGGCCTCACCGGCCTCAGGCCGCTCCAAGCATTGACCTTTCCGCGGGGCGGGACCGTCCGGGTTTGGCGGCCGCTGCTTTCTTTCACCAAGGGCGAGTTGGAGCGATACCTGCGCTCCCAAGGCCTTCCTTGGCGGGAGGATTTGAGCAACCGAAAGACCCATTACCGGCGCAATCAAATCCGCCGCCAACTTCTGCCTTATTTGGCCAAGTGGAATCCCCAAATCCTGCGCGCGCTCTTGAAGTTGGGGGAAGTGGCCGCGGCCCAAGAGGCCTTCATGATGCAGGCTTTGGAAAGGGCGTCGCGGAAGATGGGCGGCCGTTTCCAGTCCGGCGGGTGGAGCGGGCGCCAGGCGTCTTTCCGAAGAATGCCCTTGGCGATCCAGCGCCTCTTGCTCAGGCAAAAGGCCCTGGACCTTCACCCCGCGGCCCGGGGACTTTCCTTCGACCGCTTGGAAGAGGGCGTCGCGGTTTGGCGGAGCGACGTTAAAGGCCCCCGGGATTTGGGTTATGCGCTTTCGGTGGGGGTGGATCGGGGGCAGATTTGGATGCGCCGGGCCAAGGGCCCCAAGTCCTCTTAAAAGGGTCGGTTGCCCCTTTTTGCCTCTTGAAGCGGGGAAATCGGGCTTCCCGCCGGGTGATTTAGGCCAGTTCGGGGTTGAAAAATAACCCCCCCGGACGGATATTCAGTGGGCGAGCCTCATTCCTATAGAGGAGTTTCCCTTGAACCAGACTTTCAAACACTTGGCCGGATGGATTTTGGCCTTCGTCATCCTCATGTTTTTCTTCCAACAGATGCAGAACCCCAAGAAAAAGAGCGAGAACTGGGATTATTCCAAATTCGTGACCCAGGTCCAGACCGGTTCGGTTCAAAAGGTCGAGATCCAGCCCGACGACCGCCTCATCACGGGGACGGCCAAGGACGGCACCGAATTCTCGGTGGTGGAGCCCGACGACCCCAACTTGGTGAAGATGATCCTGGGCCAAAATGTCGAATTGGAAGTCCAACCCCCCAACCAGCATAACTGGTTCCAGCTTTTGGTCAGCTTCGGCCCCATCGTGCTCCTTTTGGCTTGGTTCTTCTTCATGATGCGCCAAAGCCAGGGCGGCGGAGGCGGGGCCATGGCCTTCGGCAAGAGCCGGGCGCGGCTCATGACCTCGGGCCAGCAAAAAGTGACTTTCCAGGACGTGGCCGGCGTGGAAGAGGCCAAGACGGAGCTGATGGAAGTGGTGGACTTCCTCAAGGATCCCAAAAAATACCAATCGCTGGGCGGGAAGATCCCCAAGGGCGTGATTTTGCTCGGCCCCCCGGGCACGGGCAAGACCCTCTTGGCCAAGGCTGTGGCGGGCGAGGCCGGCGTGCCTTTTTTCTCGATCTCGGGCTCGGACTTCGTGGAAATGTTCGTGGGGGTCGGGGCGGCGCGCGTGCGGGACCTTTTCGAGCAGGGCAAGAAACACGCGCCCTGCATCATCTTCGTGGATGAGATCGACGCCGTCGGCCGCCAACGCGGGGCGGGACTGGGCGGCGGCCATGACGAGCGCGAGCAAACCTTGAACGCCTTGCTGGTCGAGATGGACGGGTTCAACACCAATTCGGGCGTCATCCTGATCGCCGCCACCAACCGGCTCGACGTGCTGGATCCGGCCTTGCTTAGGCCCGGCCGCTTTGACCGCCAAGTGGTGGTGGACCGTCCGGACCTGGGAGGGCGGGAAGCCATCCTGAAGGTGCATTCCAAGTCCGTGAAGCTGGCCGACCAAGTGGACCTGTCGGTCATCGCCCGCCGCACGCCCGGATTCTCGGGGGCGGACCTGGCCAACCTCATCAATGAGGCGGCGCTCCTGGCCGCCCGGCGAAACAAAAAGACCGTGGAAATGGCCGAGCTGGAAGAGGCCATCGACCGCGTCATGGCCGGGCCCGAGCGCCGCACCCGGGTCATTTCCGAGGAAGAAAAAAAGATCGTGGCCTACCACGAATCGGGCCACACCATCGTGGGCAAGATGATCGACAAGTCCCACACCGTCCACAAGGTGTCCATCATCCCCCGGGGCCACGCCGCCCTGGGCGCCACCTGGTACCTGCCCAACGAGGAGAAGTTCCTGTCCTCCAAGACCGAGCTGCTCAACCAAATCACCTCGCTTTTAGGCGGGCGCACCGCCGAGGAAATCATTTTCGGGGACGTGACCACCGGCGCGGGCAACGACCTGGAGCGGGCCACCGCGATCGCCCGGGCCATGATCTGCCAATACGGCATGAGCGAAAAACTGGGGTCGCTGACCCTGGGGGGCAAGGACGACGCGGTTTTCATCGGCCGCGACCTCATGAAGGAAAAGAACTACTCGGAGAGCACGGCCCAGATGATCGACGCCGAGACCAAGCGCATCGTGGAGGATTGCCACAAGCGGGCCGACGCCATCCTCCGGAAAAACAAGAAGTTCCTCAAAGTCATGGCCGAGGCCCTGCTGGAACGGGAAGTGTTGGACAGCTCGGAAGTCGACGACATCCTGGCGGGGCGCAAAATCAGCGCCAAGCCGCCCGCGGCCGCTCCCCCGGCCAAGACGCCCCCGCCTTCCGCTTCCCCCGCGCCCGCGGGGCCCGACATCGCCTTGAAGCCGGCCCCCGCGCCTTCCCAGGCCATCCGGAGGGGTGGCCCGATTGGATAAGAAACGCATCGAGCGGGCGGTCCGGGAAATCCTCTCGGCCATCGGCGAAAACCCCAACCGGGAAGGCTTGAGGGACACCCCCAAGCGCGTCGCCAAAATGTACGAGGAAGTCTTTTCGGGGCTCCGGGTGGACCCCAAAAAACTCGTGACCATCTTTGAAACCGAGGGGCACGAGGAGATGGTGATCCTCCGGGACATCCCCTTTTATTCCATGTGCGAGCACCACCTGCTGCCTTTTTACGGCAAAGCGCACATCGCCTATATCCCCACCCGGGAGCGGCTTTCGGGGCTTTCCAAGCTCGCCCGGGTGGTGGAGGCGGTCTCCAAGAGGCCCCAACTGCAGGAACGGATCACCACCCAGATCGCCGACACCTTGATGAAGGTCTTGAAGCCCTTTGGTGTTTTGGTCATCGTGGAAGCCGAGCACCTTTGCATGACCATGCGGGGCGTGAAGAAGCCCGGCTCCAAGATGACGACTTCCGCGGTCCGGGGCGTCTTCCAAGCCCGGGAAGCCACCCGCATGGAAGCCCTGCATCTGATCGGAAAATAAATTGGCGGCCCCGGGGTCCAAGGGCTCCTTTCCGGGCGCCGGTTGGCGCCTGCCGGGGCCCGATCATCCTTCCTTCCGCTGGAAAAACCGCACCCTAGTAATGGGCGTCTTAAATGTCACCCCGGATTCCTTCTCGGATGGCGGCCGTTTTCGGGACCTCGGCCGGGCCCGGGAAGAGGCCCTGCGCATGCAGGCGGCGGGCGCCGATTGGATCGACGTGGGCGGCGAGTCCACCCGGCCGGGCGCCAAACCCGTCGGGTCCCGGGAAGAAAAGAAAAGGGTCTTGCCGGTCATCCGCGCGTTGGCCCGTTCCCTGAAGATCCCCCTTTCGATCGATACCTATAAGGCCGAAGTGGCACGCGCCGCCGTGGGCGAAGGCGCCCGGTTGGTGAACGACATCGGCGCGCTGGGGCTGGACCCGAAGATGGCCCCCACCTTGGCCAAGCTCAAGGTGCCCGTCATCCTCATGCACATGAAGGGCCGGCCCCGGACCATGCAGAAAAAACCCCTTTACCAAGACCTCTTGGGGGAGCTGACGGCCTTTTTCCAATCCCGCCTTGAGAAGGCCCGGCGGGCGGGTATCCGGGAGGAGGCGCTGCTCCTGGACCCGGGATTCGGCTTTGGGAAGGGCCCTTGGCACAATCTGGAGATGACCCGCCGGCTGGGGGAACTGAAGGCCCTGGGCCGGCCCCTGGTTTTCGGCCCCTCCCGCAAGTCCACCTTGGGGTTGCTTTTGGGGGGGGCGCCCCCCGAACAACGCCTGGACGCGACCCTGGCGGCGGTGACCGCGGGCGTCCTTTATGGCGCCGACTGGGTTAGGGTTCATGACGTGAAAAACGCCGTCGCGGCGGTTAAAATAGCGGATGCCCTTCGATATGACCGAGGATTGAAACGCCCATGACCAACCTCATGACCTTGCTCACCAACTTCCGCGTGAACGATCTTTTCGACATCCTGATCGTCACTTTTTTGGTCTATCAATTCCTGCTCCTCATCCGCGAAGCCCGGGCCGTGCGCCTTTTGGTGGGTTTCGCCGTGTTGTTCCTGTCGGCGGTCCTGGCGGGGCAATTCCACCTCTTGACCATCGACTGGATCCTCTCCAGCCTGGGCCCTTTCCTGCTGGTTTCCTTTGTGATCATTTTCCAGTCCGACCTTCGGCGCATCATTTCCCAGATCGGCCGGGGGGGCTTTTGGGGCGGGGTCTTCCGGGGCCAGTCCGCGGCTTTTGGCGAGATCAGCCGGGCGGCCCGGGAATTGGTCAAGGGCCGCCGGGGGGCCCTGGTGGTGCTGGAAAGGGACGACAGCCTGCAGGGGATCATCGAGACGGGCACGCCCATCGGCGCCGAGGTCAGCGCCGAGCTCTTGGTGACGATCTTCGTGCCCCATTCCCCCCTGCATGACGGGGCGGTCATCATTCGCGACGGCAAGATCGCGGCGGCGGGCTGCATCCTGCCCTTGAGCCAGAACCCCCACTTGAGCAAAAGTTACGGCACCCGCCACCGGGCGGCGTTGGGCTTGAGCGAGGAAACCGACGCCCTGGCCATCGTCCTTTCCGAGGAAAACCACACGATTTCCTTCGCCATGGCGGGCAAGATGACGCCCGAGATCGACGCCGCCACCCTGGAGGAGATGCTCACCCTTTACGGGACGAAGGTGGACTAGCTGAAAAGCCGGCGGAGTCAATAAAGCCGTTAAGGAACGACATGAAACGATGGCTGTTTGAGAATCTGGGGCTCAAGCTCTCGGCGCTGCTGATCGCCGTCGCCCTGTGGGCTTATGTGGGTTCCCGCCAGGTGTTGGACCGCCGGGTCACCGTGCACCTTCAACTCACCGACATCCCGGCGGGTATGACGGTGGATTCCAACCTGCGCCCGACCCTTCCGGTGGTTTTGACCGGGCGCAAGGAAAGCATCTTGGACCTGGATGGGGACGACCTCACGGCCATCGTGAGCCTGAAGGGTTATACGCCGGGCAAGCCGGACCTTGCGGTTCGCCCGCTCATCCGGCCCCTGCCGATCGGGGTCACGGCTTCAACGGCCGATTTGACCATCCACCTGGTGCCCGTGGCCAAGCCCGCCCCGCCGCCCCGGGCCGCCAAACATAAAAAGGGAAACTGACATGGCCAAGCTCTGCGTGAACATCGACCATATCGCCACCTTGCGGCAGGCCCGCCGGGAAGAGGAACCGGACCCGGTTTTGGCCGCCCGGTTGGTGGAAAAAGCCGGCGCCCATGGCGTCACGGTGCACTTGCGCGAGGATCGGCGCCATATCCAGGACGCGGACGTCCTGAGGCTGCGCCAAACGGTCCGCACCAAATTGAACTTGGAAATGGCGGCGACCCCCGAAATGATCCGCTTCGCCTTGAGGGTCCGGCCCAACCAAGTGACGCTGGTGCCCGAGAAGCGGCGGGAATTGACCACCGAGGGCGGATTGGCGCTGGAAGGGGCCTTTGGCCGTTATGAAAGGGCCGTCGACCGCCTGCAATCCAAAGGCATCCCGGTCTCGCTCTTCATCGCGCCCACCCCGAAATCGGTCCGTCTGTCGGCCAGGCTCGGCGCCGCCTACATCGAGATCCACACCGGGGCCTACAGCCAGGCCTGCCGTTTGGGCGGGAACGTCCCCCAAGCACTCAAGACGGTGGCTTACGCCGCCAAGCTGGCCGAGGGGCTGGGCCTGAGGGTCAACGCGGGCCATGGTTTGACCTACCAAAATACCGGGGCCATCGCCCGCATCCCCGAAATCGAGGACCTCAATACCGGCCACAACATCATCGCCCGGGCCGCCTTGGTGGGGCTTGAAAGGGCCGTCCGGGAAATGCTGGCCGTCATGCGGAAGGCAAATAAAAAAGGCTGATTTCACCACGAAGTTCACAAAGCACACGAAGTAAGGCGCGGCCCCAAATGCCTTAAATCGGATGATTTTTGTTTAAACTTCGTGGTAAAAAGATATTGCTGGATATTTTTTTGGAGGTGGACAATGGGAAAACTCATCCTTTTCGCGGTGGTATTGGCCGCCGGTTCGGTGGGCTACTTGCTTTGGAACACCAAGCCCGAGACCCCGCCCCAACAAACCTTCACGGGTTATACCCAGGGCCTGCAATCCTCCGAGCAACACGCGCAAGCCGCCGCTTCCACCGCGAACCTGGAAAACGTGCGCATGGCCGTGGAAAAATGGCGCAACGAAAAGGGCTCCAACCCCGCCTCACTCCAGGACTTGGTTCCCAATTACCTGGACCATGTTCCCGGCGGCGTCCAATATGACCCCGCCACGGGGACCGTTTCCGTTCCCTGACTTTCCCTTGAAAAAATCCAAGCCCCTGGTCGACGAGGCGGGAGCCACCCGCTACGCCCTTTGGTCGCTCAACCGCCGGCCCCACAGCCGGGCGGAACTGGCCGAAAAATTCCGCCGGCGGTCATTGCCCCCCGACATCGCCGAAAGGGTTTTGGAAAAACTGCGCCTGAAGGGCTTCGTGAAGGATGAGGCCTTTGCGGAGGGGTTCGCCCATTCCAAGCTCCGGCAGGGTTGGGGCCCCGGAAAGATCAAGGCGGGCCTGGCCCTCAAAAAGATTCCCCGGGAGTTGGCCGAAAAAACCGTGAAGGATCTTTTTCCCGGGCGGGGGGAAGCGCAAAGCGCGCTGGAACTCTTGGGAAGGCAAAAGGCGAGGTTTTTGGCGAAAAAAGAGAAAAAAAGGGGCGATCGGGCCCGGCGGGCCTTCGAATTCCTGGCGCGGCGGGGCTATTCTTTTCAGGCGGCCCGTCTCGCCGTCCAGGGGGTTTTCGGCTATAATCCCGGCCTTCCAGGCGAAGAACTGGACTAATAACCTTTGAGGCCCCCATGAACGCCCCCACCAGCGGAACCGACATTCGAAAAGCCTACCTGGACTTCTTCAAGTCCAAAAACCACAAGATCGTCCCTTCCTCGTCCCTGGTGCCCGAGAACGACCCCACCCTGCTTTTGTCCAACGCCGGCATGAACCAGTTCAAGCCCTATTTCCTCGGCACCATCCCCTTTCCCCACGAAGTGCCCTACGCGGCCTCCTGCCAGAAATGCTTCCGCACGGGCGACCTGGAGCGGGTGGGCTATACGGCCCGGCACCATACTTTTTTCGAGATGCTCGGCAACTTTTCCTTCGGCGGCTATTTCAAGAAGGAGGCCATCGCCTGGGCCTGGGAATTCGTGACGGAGGTGCTCCAGCTCGACAAGGCCCTCTTGTGGGTGACGGTGTACGAGGACGACGACGAGGCCATCGAGCTCTGGAAAAAGGCCGCCGCGCTGCCCCAAGAGCGCATCATCCGCATGGGCGCGGATTCCAATTTCTGGACCATGGGCCCCACGGGCCCCTGCGGCCCTTGCTCCGAAATCTACGTGGACCTTTCCCCCGGGAAGGGCGCGCCGAAAAGCTTCGAGGAAGAGGCCGAAGCGGGCCGGTTCCTGGAGATTTGGAACCTGGTTTTCACGCAGTTCGACCGCCAGGAAGACGGAAGCCTGAAACCCCTGCCCAAACCCAATATCGACACCGGGATGGGCCTGGAGCGGGTGGCCAGCGTCATGCAGAAGGTGCCCTCCAACTTTGAGACCGATCTTTTGGCGCCCCTCATGGCGGCGGTGGCCCAATCGGGCAAGATCCAATATGAAGTCGGGGATTCGCAAGTTTACAAGTCCCTCAAGGTCATCAGCGACCACCTGCGGGCCACCACCTTCCTCGTCGCCGACGGGGTCCTGCCCTCCAACGAGGGCCGGGGCTATGTGCTTCGCCGCATCCTGCGCCGGGCCATCCGCCACGGAAAATTGCTGGGCTTCGACAAGCCCTTCCTCGCTCCCTTGACGCTCGAGGTGGTCAAGCTCATGGGCGGGGTTTACCCCGAGCTGGAATCGCGCAAGGACCACATCGTCAACGTCACCCGCGCGGAAGAAGAGCGCTTCTACGAGACCCTGGCCGCCGGCACCGAAAGGCTCATGGAAAAGATCGGGGAGCTTCAAAAGGCCAAGGCCGCCACCCTGTCGGGGGAGGACGCCTTCACCCTTTATGACACCTATGGGTTCCCCCTGGACATCACCAAGGAAGTGCTCAAGGAAAAAGGCCTGTCGGTGGATGAGGCCGGGTTCCACAAGGCCATGGAATCGCAAAAGGAAAGGGCCCGTTCGGGCTGGAAGGGGAGCGGCGACGCGGCTTTGCCCCCCTTATATAAGGAAATGGAATCCAAGGTGGGCGCCACCCTTTTCAAGGGTTATGAAAAGACCAAGGACCTGGGGACCGTGGCCTTGCTCACCCGCGTGAAGGACAAGAAACACGAGGTGGTCCGTGAATTGAAGGAAGGGGATTACGGTTTCGTCGTCCTCAACCAAACCCCCTTTTACGCCGAAAAGGGCGGGCAGGTGGGCGACAAGGGCGTGCTGCAGGGTTTTAATTCCGCGGAGGTTTCCTGGGCGGAGGTCTTGGACACCCAGATGGTCTCGGACCAGCTGATCGGCCATTGGGTGCATCTCAAGCGCGGCAGGCTCGCCGAGGGCCAAAAGGTCGAGGCCGCGGTGGAAGAAAGCGAACGGCGCGCCACCATGCGCAACCATACCGCCACCCACCTGCTGCACGCGGCGCTGCGGCGCGTCTTGGGCGCCCACGTGGGCCAGGCCGGCAGCTACGTGGGGCCGGACCGCTTGCGCTTTGACTTCACCCATTTCGAGGGCTTGAAGCCGGAGCAGACCCGCTCCATCGAGCGGATGGTGAACCAGCAGGTCCTGGACAACCTGGAGGTCACCAAACAAGAAATGACCTTCAACGAGGCCAAGCAAAAGGGCGCCCTGGCCTTTTTCAGCGAGAAATACGGCGACAAGGTTCGGGTGGTGGACGTGCCCGGCTTTTCCATGGAACTTTGCGGCGGCACCCACGTGAACCGCACGGGCGATATCGGCCTCTTCAAAATCCTCAGTGAGTCCTCGGTGGCCTCGGGCGTGCGCCGGATCGAGGCCGTGACCGGCGAGGGCTCCATCCAAAGGGTCTACCAAGAAGAGGAGACCCTGCGCCAAGTCGGGAACCTGCTCAAGAGCGCCGAAGGGGAACTGGCCGCCAAGGTGGAGGCTCTGATGGCCGAGATGAAGGCCAAAGACAAGGAACTGGCCTCGCTCAAGTCCAAACTCGCCGGCAGTTTGGTGGAGGAGGTCTTGGCCAAGAAAAAGGAAGTCAAGGGCGTTTCGCTGGTGGTGGCCCGCACCGACGAACTGGATCCGGAGGGCATGCGGCAATTGATCGACACCCTCAAGGCCAAATTGGGCAGCGGCGTCATCCTATTGGGCAGCGGAAAATCCCTGGCCTTCATCGCTGGGGTCACCAAGGACCTGACGGCCAAGATCAAGGCCGGGGACCTGGTGAAGGAAGTGGCCAAGGTCGCCGGCGGCGGCGGCGGCGGAAGGCCGGACCTGGCCCAGGCCGGAGGCAAGGACGCTTCCAAGGTGGATGAGGCCTTGCGCCAAGCCGCGGCTTTCGTTGAAAAAATCATTTCTTAAATGAAACGATGGCTCTCATTGGATTTGGGTTCGGTGCGCATCGGCGTGGCCTTGTCCGATCCCTTGGGGCTGACGGCCCAACCCCTGATGGTCTTAAAGTCCGAAGGGGTCCAAAAAGACATCGCCGCCATCGGAAACTTGGTCAATGAGAAGGAAGCCAACCGGGTGATCGTGGGATTGCCCTTCAACATGGATGGGACCGAAAGCGCCACCACCCAAAAGGTGCGGGATTTCACGGCCAAACTGGCGGGCCGGTTGAATGTGCCGGTTTTTTTTGTCGATGAGCGACTGACCAGCAAGCAGGCCGAGAGGCTGATGATTGAGGGCGGGGCCAAGCGGGAAAAGCGCCGGGAAAAAATCGACCAGGTGGCGGCGGCCCTAATCCTCCAATCGGCCTTGGAAGGGGCCCCCTTGATGGAGGTGGGGCAAGCGTGAAAAAAATAAGACCCAAATCCCTCTTAAGAATCCTGGGGGCCGCGGCGGCCGCCCTGGGGGCCGTGCTGATTTACGTTTTCTTCCCGCCCTTTTTCAAGCCGCATCAGGTCGAGGAAATCCCCGTTTATTCCAAGAGCACGACCCGGCAGATCGCCCGGGAATTAAAAGACAAAAAAATCCTTTCGTTCTCCTTCCCCTTCAAGGTCTTGGCCAAGTTGACCCGGGTGGATCGTTCCTTGAAGTCGGGCCTTTATCAATTGGCGCCTTCCATGAGCCTCTGGCAGGTTTTGCATGTCCTCTCCTCGGGCAAGAGCGAGCTTTTGACCCTCAAGGTCCCCGAGGGCTATACGGCCCAGCAGATCGGCCAGGAACTGGAGAAGATGGGCGTGGTCTCCACCGCGGACTTCCTCAAGGCCGTCCAGGACCCGGGCCTGATCGCCAAAATGGGGGTGAAGGGCCCCAGCTTGGAAGGCTTCCTGTTCCCCCAAACCTACCGGGTCCCCTTGGGGGCCAGCGTGGGCGACCTGGCGTCGCTCATGAGCGTGGAATTCACCCAGAGCGTGGGGGACCAATACGCCAAGAAATGCCTGGGCCGCAACCTCACCCTTTACCAGGCCGTGATCCTGGCCTCGATCGTTGAAAAAGAGGCCAAGACCCCCGAGGACCAGGCCATCGTGGCGGGCATCCTTTTCAACCGCCTCAAGCTCAAGATGCGCTTGGAGGTCAACGCCACCTTGAACTATGTGCTGAATTCCAAGGATCCTTGGCTACGCGAGGATCAATTGGGAACCCAGTCCCCCTACAACACCTACCTGCACCGGGGATTGCCGCCCACGCCCATCTGCAATCCCGGCCTGACCGCGCTCAACGCCGTGGTGGAGCCCGCCGACGTGCCTTACCTTTACTACGTGGCCAAGGGGGACGGCACCAATCTTTACGCCGTGACCTTCGCGGAACACCAGAAGAACGTGATCCAGGCCAAGCACCTGCGGCACTTAAAGAAGGTGCGGGAAGCCCTGCAAGCCAAGTCCGCCCTTGAGGCCACGCCCGCGCCTTAGGGCGCCTCATTTTTCTTGCGGGAACCCCCTTCCTGCCTTACTTTAACCTCCATGATGATCCAATTGTTCCACCTCACGAAAGTCCATCCCTCGGGCGTCAAAGTCCTGGAGGACGCCTTCCTGACGGTGGCCGAGGGCGCCTTCGTGGTTTTGGCCGGCGAGAACCGGGCGGGCAAGAGCACCCTGCTTCGCATCCTGGCCGGGGAAGACAAGCCCACCTCGGGCCGGGCGCTGATCCACCAAAAAGACCCCTACGCCCTCTCGCCAAAAGAAAAACGCGAGTGGCAGTCCTTGAACGGCTTCATTTTTCCCGACCTCAAGCTTTTCCCCGACAAGACCGTGGAAGAGAACGTGCTATTCCCCTTGCGGGTCCGGGGCTCTTTCGAGGCGGACCCGAAAGCGCCCGTGGCCCAGCTCCTGGAACGGGCCGGGCTCGGGGCCAAAGCGGGCCAAAAACCCGCGGACCTCTCGGCCGCCGAACAGCGCATGGGGGTGGCCCTGCGCGCCATGGTCTTCAAACCCCGGCTTCTCTTGGCCGACGATCCTTTCGCCGGGATGGACGAAAAGTCCGCCCGGACGCTGTGGAAGCTCTTCGCCGAGCTTCACAAGGCCGGCACCACGGTCTTCCTTTCCCTCCAGCGCCCGGAGGACCTGGCTTCCGCCGGAGACCTGCTCAATGAGACCCGCGTGCAGATGGTGCATTTGAAGGAAAGGCAATTATGGCCCGTGGGGGTGGGGGAATGATGAACGCTCTGGCCCGGTTCTTTTACGTTTTGGGGGAAGGCTTGCGCCAGATGCTGCGTTCCAAGGGATTGTCGGCCGCCGTCATCGTGACGGTGGCGGCGGCGCTGTTCCAACTTTCCATCTTCCTGGGGCTGGACCGGGTGCTGGACCGGGCCCTGTCCTCGGCCCAGGAGAATTTCCAACTGGTGGTGTTCCTCTCCTCCTCGGCCAAGGGGGCCGACCGGGACCGGGTCCAGTCGCTTTTGGGCGCCGACGCCCGGGTGGCTTCGGTGAAGGTGGTCACCCGGGACGAGGCCTTGGCCGAGTTCCGCCAGGACCCGGAAATCGACCAGATGATCCAAGCGCTGGGGGAAAACCCCCTGCCCGATTCCTTTGACGTGACCGTGAAAAAAGAGGCCGTGGGCCACGTGGAGGATTTGGTGGCGCTGCTGAAGAAGGACCCCCAGGTGGACGAGGTGAGCTACGGCAAGGGGCAATTCGAGGCCCTTTCCCGGATGCTGGCCTTGGTGCGCTGGGTCGGGGCGGGATTGGGCGGGCTCATTTTCTTGGCGGCGCTTTTCATCATCTCCAACACCCTCACGCTATCGCTTTGGGCCCGCCGTGAGGACCTGGCCCTCATGAACCGCTTGGGCGCGCCTTCCTGGATGCGCTGGGGGCCTTATCTTTGGGAAGGGTTTTTGCAAGGCTTCCTGGGCGCCCTCTTGGTTTGCGCCTTCCTCGCGCTTTTCCACTTGAGCGCGGGTTGGCTGTTGCGGGTTTTCGGCGGTTTCACCGAGCTGATGGACCTGCCCTTGTCCGATTGGGTGGGGCTGGACCTGACCCTCTGCGCCTTGGGCGCGGCCTTGGGCGCCCTGGGGGCCTCCCTGGCCCTGCGTAAAAAATGGGTTTGGGAAGTTCAGTGAGGGCTTTAAAACCCCTGGCCTTGCTGGGCGCCCTTTGGTGGGGCGCGGGAACCGCCTTCCCCCAAGACCTTTCGACGCCTTCCCCCAAACCCCAAGACGCCCGCAAGATCCAAAAGAAGATCCTCAAGAACAAGAAAAGCCTGGGCGAAATCGAGCGCAAGCTCGCCGAGGAAAAACGCCGCCAGGCCCAAGACGCCGCCCGGGAACAAAACCTGCTCAACCGGCTCCAAGCCGCGGACCAGGACTTGAACCGCCTCAAGCGGGAAAAAAAAGCCAACCAACAGGACCTTTACGAGACCCAGGCCCAGACCCAAGTGCTGCACGACGAGGTGGGCTTGAGCCGGCAGCGCTTGGAGCAAAGCCGGGAAATCATGCGCAAGCGCCTCCGGGACCTCTACCGCATGTCGTTCCAGGAGCCCTTCCTGAACGGCTGGCTGGAATCCGAAAGTTCCGCCGACTTGGCCCGTAAGATCAAGTTTGAGACGCTCTTGGCCCAAAGCAACGGCAAGCTTTTGTCCCAGACCCAGAGGCAGAACGAGGACCTGACCCGCTCCTCCGACCTGCTGGACGCCCAGGAGCGGCACCAAAAGCGGGTGCTGGACGCCTTGGCCCGCCAGGAAAAGACCTTCGCCCGCCAACAGAAAAACCGGAACCTTTTCCTGGCCACCATCCGCCGCCAGCAATCCCTGCGCGAGCAAACCATCGCCGAGCTCAACCAAGCCGCCGAGGACTTGAAGTCCAAGGTCTCGAACCTTCTCGCCCAGTCCGCCGAGGCCCGCAAGCGGCCTTCCTACACGCCCGCCGGGGAGGGGTTGGAAGTGGTCCGGGGCCGCGTGCCTTGGCCGGTGTCGGGGACCATCGTGTCTTTCTTCGGGACCCAGCACAGCCGGGAATTCAACGCCACCGTGGTCAATACGGGCATCCAGATCCGGGCGAACGCGGGCACGCCCTTCAAAGCCGTGGCGGCCGGCGTCGTGCGCTACGCGGATTGGTTCAAGGGCTATGGAAAACTAGTGATTTTGGATCATGGCCGAGGGTATTATTCTCTCTACGCCCAGGCCTCGGATTTGAGCGTCACGACGGGCCAAAGGGTGGAAGCCGGGCAGGTTCTGGGACTGGTGGGGGACACCGGCTCTTTGCTTGACGGCAGCAGCCTCTATTTCGAAATCCGCAAAGATGGCCAACCCGAGGACCCGGTCAAGTGGCTCAAGCGCCAAGCCGCGGGCTGAAAACCTTAGCCTTTCACCTTGGGGTTCGGGAAGGACTTGGGGCCCATCCCGTCAAATCATCGGGCTAAAAGGCTTGCCTTTTTAACCTTCCTTCGGGAACCTAGTGTACCTTGTGGTAAAGCCATCCTAAAAAAGCCGTGGAGGATTTATGAATCGCCCCTTTTCCATGCTGACCTTCGCCATCCTGTTGGTGGGTTTGTCGGCCATCAGCTTCGCCGCCGGCGCCGCCACCCAGGCCCCCGCCTCCGCCAAAGCCCAGTCCGAGGAAGTCTACAAGTACCTCAAGCCCTTCACGGACGTTTTGGCCATCATCCAGGAAAAATACGTGGATGAGGACAAGACCCATACCAGGGACCTCATTTATGGGGCCATCCAAGGCATGGTGGGGACGCTGGACCCTTTCAGCCAATTCATGACCCCCGACGAGTACAAGGACATGCAAACCGAGACCTCGGGGAAGTTCGGGGGATTGGGCATCGAGATCGCCATCAAGGATGAGCGCTTGACCGTGATGACCCCCATCGAGGGGACGCCCGCCGACAAGGCGGGGGTGCGTTCGGGCGACAAGATCATCAAGATCGACGGCAAGCCCACCGACGGCATGGGCATCAACGACGCCGTCAAGCTTTTGCGCGGCAAGGTGGGCACCTCGGTGACCGTGACCCTGCTTCGGGAGGGCTTGAACGAGGCTTTTGACGTGACTTTGACCCGCGACGTCATCAAGGTCCAAAGCGTCCGGTCCTACCGCTTGCCCGGCGACATCGGCTACGTGCGGGTCTCGGAATTCATCGACAACACCACGGACGATTTCGTGGCGGCGGTGGAGGCCTTGCAAAAGCAGGCCCCCCTGAAGGGCTTGATCCTGGACCTGCGCAACGACCCCGGCGGGCTTTTGAACGAGGCCATCGGGGTTTCGGATTACTTCACCCCCAGCGGCAAGTTGATCGTTTCCACCAAGGGCCGCAACGCCGACCAGACCGAGGAGTTCAAGGCCCGGGACGGCGAGAAATTCGACCCGAAGAAGCCCGTGGTCGTGATGGTCAACGGCGGCAGCGCCTCGGGTTCGGAGATCGTCTCGGGTTGCCTGAAGGACTGGAAAAGGGCGGTTTTGATCGGCGAAAAGACCTTCGGCAAGGGCTCGGTGCAGACCATTTTGCCGCTGGACGACAGCGACGGCGCGGCCTTGCGCCTCACCATGGCCAAGTATTACACGCCCTCGGGCGTTTGCATCCACGGCGTGGGCATCGAGCCGGACCTGGACCTGCGGGACGAGAACCTGACGGAGTCCACCCTCAAGGTCTACAGCAAGCAGGACGTCGAGAAATACGCCCAAACGCTCAAGAAACAGGGCGTGACGGCGGCCTTGGACCGGGCCTTGCCCGACAAGGTGGTGGAGGGCTTCTTCGACTATTGCCTGAAGAACGAGAAGAAGCTGGACCGGGACGAGTTGGAAAAGGACAAGGACTACCTCAAGGACAGCCTGACGGTGGAACTCATCAGCGACGAGAAGGGTGAGGCCGAGGCCCGCCAGGCGGCGGTTTTGATCGATCCCCAGGTGGCCATCGCCGAGCAGCTGATCAACTTGGACAACAAGATCCCGGCGGCGCTTTTAGCCAAGTATCCGCCCAAGAAGATCGACACGTCCAAGGAAGCCAGGCTCAAAAAAGCCGACGACTCGGAAGAATAGCTTTGGCCTTGCGAAGGGCGGCCGCCCGGGGTTCGGTGGGCTTGACGCTTTTGGCCCTGGGCCTTTTTTTGGCCGCGGCGGCCGCCCTCTGGTGCTATCTGGCCTCCCGCGGCGGGGAAAAGCTCCCCGGCCCGCCCTTTTTCTCCGGCCCCGGCGGCTTCCAGGGGGACGCTTCCCAGGCCACCACCCAGATGGTCACGGCCCTCAACCACCAGTTGGAAGGGCTGGGCGTCCTGAAGCTTTTGACCGAACCGGTGGACGTAGAGCCGGTCACCGCCCAGGGCAAGATTTTTCCAGGCTACCATGAAAGCTTCCGCCTCCCCGCCCGTTTCACCCCCGAGGCGCTTTCGGGAATCCTGGCCCAAACCGCCCAGGCCCAAGGCGGCAAGCTTTTAGCCCAAGAAAGCCGGGAAGACAAGGGCCGCCAGGAAACCCTTTATGACTACGATTTCGGCTTTGAGGCCGGTTGGGTGCCCTTGCGGGTCACGCTCGTTAAGGTGGCGCGGCCCAAGGTCTGCTTGATCATCGACGACGGCGGCTACCAGAGGGGCGCGGCCCTGGCGGCGCTTTACCAATTCAAGGTGCCGGTCACGGTTTCCATCATTCCCGACGTGCTTTATTCCAAGGCCCTGGCGCTGGACATGCCCTCCCATGGGGTGGAGGTCATGTGCCACATGCCCATGCAGGGCCATGAGGAAGCCCGCAAGGACGACTACAAGGAATTCCTGAGGCTCGGCATGCGGGTGGAGGACGTGGAACAAATCGTGGGACAGGCCTTGGACGCCCTGCCGGGTTGCGTGGGCCTCAACAACCACATGGGCAGCCAAGCCACCGAGGATGAGGACCTGATGCTCAAGGTCTGCCAGGTCTTGAAGGGCCGGGGGCTTTACCTGATCGACTCGCGCACCACGCCCCAATCCGTGGAGGCCGACGAGGCCGTGAAGGTGCATTTGCTCCACGCCCAGCGCGACGTCTTTTTGGACAATGTGGAAACCCGGGGCGCCATCTTGACCCAATTGGGCCGGTTGGTGCGTTTCGCCCAAAGGCGCGGCACGGCGGTGGGCATCGGCCATTTCAAGACCACCACCCTTGAGACTTTGCGCGACGCCATCCCGCAGCTGAGGGCCCAAGGCATCGAGTTCGTCTACGCGTCCGAAGTCGTGGAATAACCCATCGGGTAAATCGATAAATCCTAAAGAAGAGGGGCCCGCTTTCGGAACCCGGTTTTTTTAAACGAGGGTACAATAAACGGGTTATTCCCATTCCGACGGTCGCCCCCGGAGGCCTCCATGAAAGTCACCGCATCCCCATCCCTGGGCATCCACCGGGGCGCCAAGCCGGCTTTCATCCGCGCCCTTTGGCTTTGTCTTTGGGCCTGGGCGCCGGCTTTGCCCCTTTTTTCCCAAAACGCCGTGACGATCACCAGCTACGCGGGCGACAATTCGGCGGGTTCCTTGTCCGCCGGCGTGTCGGCCTTGGACAGCCTGGGGGGCGGGAACTTGGTCTTCCAGATATCGGCCACCAGCGCCAATCAAGTCACCTTGTCCGGTCCCCTCTCGGTTTTTTCCCAAAGCGCCTCTTTTGTGGCCGCCACGGGCACCTCGGTGCCGGGCGTCGACCTAGTGGGGCAAACCAGCGCCGAAGCCACCCTTCTTTTCCAAAACAATTTCTATTTGGGCCCCCATACCCACTTGAACCTGATCGACATTGGTTCCGGGCTTGACGCCGGGATAACGGCGGCCAACATTTACCTGGACGCGGGTTCGGGCACGGGGACCCAGGCGGGGGACGGCGGGTTCTTGAGCACCTCGGGGTCCAGCGGCCTCTCGGGCCAGGACGGCGGCACGGCCTTTTGGCGGTCCGGTTCGGTGACCATGAATTCCATCATCGGCGGCAACCTGGCGGGCGGCGCGGGCGGGGCCGTCACCGATGTGGGCGGCAACCATGACGCCGGCGGGACGGGCGGCGGGGTTTCTTTCCAGGCCGGTTCCTGGACCCTTTTGTCGGGAGCGAATTATTCCCTCACGGGCGGGGCCGGCGGGGCGGTGACCGACGCTTCCGGTTCCACGGGCGGGGCCGGCGGGGGCGTGAGCGTCTTCGTGGGGGTCTGGAACGAGACCGGAAGTTCGGGCCTCAACTTGAACGGCGGAATCGGCCAATTGGGCAATACCGGCGGGGCGGGTGGGGCGGTCACGGTGGCCGCGGACGCCTTGACGGTCTCGGCCTCCAACTGGTTCATCAACGGCGGTGCCGGGGGCGCCGGCTCAACCCAAGGCGGCGGGGGCGGGGCGGCCTCGGTCACATGGGGCAACTTGAATGAGACCC
>DATKNU010000109.1:0-5904 GCA_035541195.1 bacterium | reverse complement strand
TTCAACAACTTCGAGGGAATACTTCAGGCCGTTCTTCGCGCAGGAGGCGGAGATCAGCGTGCGGATCGCCTTGATGGTGCGGCCCTGCTTGCCGATGACCTTGCCGTAATCTTCCTTCGAGACGCGCAGCTCCAGCACCGTGAGGTTGCCCTCCATGCGTTCTTGGAGCGCCACGTCCTCGGGCTTGTCCACCAGCGACTTGGCCACGTATTCGATCAATTCTTTCATGACAACCTTCTCTATCGGTTCAAGGTGGCCGGTTAAAGCTTGACGCCGGCTTTTTTCAGGATGCCGTTGACGGTCTCGGAGGGCACCGCGCCCTTCTTGACCCAGGCCGCGATGGCCTCTTGGTTCAAGTTCAAAACGTGGTTGTCGGCGGAACGCGGGTTATAGGTTCCCAAATCCTCCACGCGGCGGCCCTTGCCCGGAAAACGGGAATCCACCACGATCAGGCGGAAATAGGGCTTCTTCTTGCTTCCCATACGCTTCAAGCGAATCTTAACAGACACAAGTCCTCCTAAAAATGCGCGGCAAAAGAATGGTAAAGAGAAGGTGGATTATAAAAGGCCTAGGGCCATTGTCAAGGGAATCCCCGGCCCCGAAAGGCCCATTTCCCCGCTTTTAGGCCCCCCGCCTTAACGCGAAATCAACATCCGGGTCCCGGGGGCGGCGCCGGAAACGACCCAAAGCCCGCCGAAGGGAGGTTTGGGAAACAAAACCGGCGGGCCGGTGAAAACCATCGTGGAAGTGGCCGCGAAACGCCTAGCGCAGGATCAAAAGCCGAAGAATCGAGCGGCCCGCCGGGCTTTGGACCACCACGTAATAAATGCCGTCGGCCAGGGGTGTTCCCCTCCAGTCGGTCAGGGGCAAGGTCACCACCGACCCGCCCATTTCAGGCGTCGTAAAGCGATTCACCATGCGGAAGGCCGTGGTCACGACCTGAAGGGTCACGTTCGCCGTCCCGGGGTAGGGCGGCAATTGGATGCCGACCGAAGTGCCGCCCCGCACCGGGTTGGGGAAAATCACCGGGGTGGCCGAGGCCGCCGCCGGCGTGGGGCTGTCGGTGGCGGTCGGCGTGGCGGTGGGCGATGTCACGCTGACTGAACTGCTGTTGGAAGAAACCGATCCTCCGGTGAACTGAAGGGTCGCCTGGCTGGTCAAATTGCCGGCGGCCGAGGGATCCACCTGCACCGTCAACTGCAATTGGGTGGTGCCCGTGGGCAGGGAGCCCAAGTTCCAGGTGACTTGGGTGCCGCTCACCGAGCCCGAGGGGCCTTGGGGGAACCCGGTGACCGTCAGGCCCGCGGCCAAGTTCAACACCAAGCTGCCGCTTTGCGGCCCGCTGCCCGAAGCTCCGATATCCAAGGTGTAATTAAAGGTCTGGTTGGGCGAAATGGAGGCCGTGGAAGCCGACAATTGCAAAACCACCGTCGGCAGGACCGTCGGCGACGAAGTCGGGCTGGCGGTCTCGGTCGGTGTCGCGGTGAGGGCCGGCGGCGTGGCCGTAGCCGTCAAAGACGGCGTGGCGGTTTTCGTGGCGGTGGCCGTGGAAGTCGGCGTGGTCGTGGGCGTCCGGGAAGCCGTCAGGGTGAAGGTCGGGGTGGCCGTCACGGTGAAGGTCCTGGAAGGCGTGAAGGTGAATGGGGGCGTAAGGGTCGCCGTGGGGGTTTGGCTCGGGGTGGGCGACAGGGTTTGGGTATAGGTGAACTGGGGCGTCAAGGTCACCGTGGGCGTGGCCGTGGGCGTTTGGGTCAAAGTCGGCGTGCGGGTCTCGGTCGCCGTCGGGGTGGCCGTCGGGGTTTTGCTGGGCGGGGGCGTGTTGGTGGCGGTGGGGGTCAAGCTGTTGGTGGCGGTGAGGGTTTGGGTCGGCGTCAGCGTCATCGTGAAGGTGAATTGGGGCGTGAGGGTCGCCGTGGGGGTCTTGGTCGCCGAAGGCGTCAGGCTGGGCGTGGCCGTGCGGGAGGCCGTGGCGGTCAGGGTGGCCGAGGGGGTCGCGGTTAAAGTCGGGGTTAAGGTGACCGTGCGGGTTAAAGTGGGCGTTTGGGTCAAAGTCGGCGTGCGGGTCGGCGTTCGGGTGGAGGTGGCCGTAGGGGTGAAAGTCGGGGTCGGCGTGGGGGTGCCGCCGGGGCAGTAATTGCCGATCAACCGCACATCGTCGATCTGGAAGTTCAAGGCCCCATTGGCCGCGGCGCCCCACTGCAAGGCGTTGATCTGGGTCAGGTCAAAGGGCTCGCCGGCGCCAAAGCCCCTTTGGGCCACCTGGTTGAACATCACGGTAACCGGCGTCCAGGACGCGGTGGCCGTGAAGCTCACCCCGTAATTGTCCCCCGAAGTCACCGGGGCGCTGGCGATCTGGAACCAATAAGTGCCGCTGCCCTTGACCATAAAGACCACGCCCGAGAAGGCCGAGAGATCCACCGTGGTTCCGGCCGAATTGAGGCCCGTGCTCAAGCCGCCGTAATCGGCCACCGTGCCCGAGACGGCCATCGAATGGGCCGTGGACCCCGCCGAACCGCCGGTCGTGACCGAGGCGCTGACCGTGCTGTTGGTGCCCGCGTAGGTGCCCCAGGTCCCGCCCCAATTATTGGTGGTATTGCCGTCCTCGAAATCATCCACTTCGCAATAAGCCCCCGGGATGGGCGTCTTGGTGGGCGTGGGTGAAACCGTGGGCGTATAGGTGGGCCCGCCCCCGCCAGTGACCACGCCCACGAAGGAAACCACGCTCTTGGCCCCCAGGTTATAGGTGAAGGAACCGCCGCTCACCGCCACGTCGGTTTGGCGGGTCAGGTTGTTGCTGGCGTCGGTCACCCAAGGCGTCATCGAGGTGACGCTGAACCCGTTCAAATTGAAGGTGGTGGAGGAGGCGCCGGTGCCGCTGTTGATGGCCACGATCACCACCGTGGCGGGGGAGCTGCTGTTGTCGCTCTTGAAGGCCGAAAGGGACACGCCCGCCGCGGGGGAAACCGTGGCGCCCATGCGGTAGTAACCGGGCCGCACGAACCGGCTCCAATTGCCCAGGCACCAGAGTTTCTTGGTCGAGGCGTTGTCGGTGCCGATCAGGGCCTCATTGGTGCTGCCCGTGGGATAGAGCCACCAGGCGTGATAGGCGTTCATGCTGGCGCCCACGATGCACTGTTGGACCCAGGCGGCGATTTGAAGCCCCGAGGTGATGGAGGTGTCGTTGGGCGCGCCGCTGACATCCGACATCTCGGTCTCCCAATTTTCCTGGTTGGTCAGGTGGGTGAAACCCGCGCCGGCCAACGAATAAGGCGTGGCCCCGTTCAAGCCGTAGAGATGGTCGCCGATGACGGCGATTTCGGGGGCGGCGGTGGCGTCATCCATGGCGGTGGCGGCCAGGGCCTTATTGTCCGCGAAGCTCTCGGGGATCATGATCTTGGTGTTGAGCCCCGCCGCCTGCAGGGCCGAATAAAGCGAGGGCACGAAAACGTCAAACTTGCCGGCGGTCCAAATGGCGGACTCGTAAGTCGGGTTCCAGTCGGGCTCGTTCTGGCAGGAAACGGCCAGGACCGTCACCCCCGAACTTTTAAGCTGGTTGTTGACGTATTGGATGTAGTTGACCAAGTAGTTGGCGTAGCCCGTGTCGTTGGCGTTGGCCGGCGCGGTGCCGGCCCCGTTGAAGGTGTTGTTCGTGGTGGCCACCGCGTCGCCCGTGCCATAAGCCGCGCCGTTGGTCTTGAAGGCGGTCGGCGGGGTCCATTCGGTGAGCCAGACCTGGGTGACGCCCAGACCGATGGCCTGCTTCATGACGGCCGTTTCGCCCGGGTCGGAGATCCCCGTGCCGCCGGTGGCGCCCACCGTGTTGGTGTAGGGGATGTGGCAGCGCAACATGGACATGCCGATGCCGTTGGGGTTATTGCCGGTCATGCCGGTGGCGTCCCAATACCAGGTGGCCAATTGGGTGGAAAAGGCGCTCTCATGCCAGGCGCTGGAGGCGCCAAAGCCGCGGATATATTGGTAGGTGGTGGTGGAGTCGATGGTCGCGGTCCCCGCCCAAAGGGGGGAAACGGCCGCGAGGCAGAGGAAGGCCGTCAAAATTGATTTGAGTTTTTTCAAAATCATCAAATCCGCCTGAAATGTGGGTTCCGGGTTCACCCGGGACCGGAAAACTCCCCCGGAAAAAAGGGAATTTTGATCCAAAAACGTTTTTCGCCCCAGGCCAAAAAGGGGCCCAAGGGTTCGCAGTCAAGATACACCCGGGGAGATTATTCGGCCAGTCAAGGGTCAAAATCGATGGTGCCAAGAAGTCAAATTATTGGACTTTTATTCCACACGGCCCCAAAGGCACGGTTTTCCCGTTTAACCTCTTTGGGACTTTTTCCGGAATTCTTCCGGCGTCAAGCCGGTCCGCTGGCGGAAAAAACGCGAGAAATAGGAGCCGGGTTTGAAGCCGCAAGCCTTGGCCACCTGCACGATGGGCAGGCTGCCAAGGGCCAACAAACGACGGGCCTCCTCCAGCCGGAGATTCTGTAAATATTTCTCAAACCCCACGCCGGTGGATTTCTTGAAACGCCGGCTGAAGGTGGAAACCGAGGTCCCCGCCATTTTGGCCAAGTGGGAAATCTTCAAGGTTTCCCGGAAGTGCTTGGCGATGAAATTTTTCACCCGCTCGATCGAGTGGTCGGCCTCCAAACGGCTGCGGCCCTGGACCAGATACAATAATTTTTCAAGGGCGTCCTTGAACGCCAGGATCATTTCCTGGGTGGTGCCGGTGCGTTCCAACGCCACCGCCAGGTCCCTGTAGAGGCGCGCCACATCCTTCTCGTCCACCTCGGTGCGGGTCCGGGCCACTTCCTGCATCTGGGCCAGGCTGTACTGCAGGTGCCACCGGATTTCCTCGGGGTTCTGGAAGGAAAGCGTCAAGACCTGCCGGAGGAACCCGTCCAGGGTCTCCGGCCAGCCCGCGAAGGTCCCGGTTTCCAGGTTGCGCCTCAAGTCCTGGAGCAGCCGCATCAAGCGCTGCACGCCTTCCACCTTGGCCGTGGGCGCCTGGCCCGCGGCGATGATTTCCTTGTCCGCTCCCCGTCCCATGTGCAGGGCCAAGACCGCCTGCCGGTAGGACTCGGTTAAGACCTCCCCCGGCGCCACCGTTTCCCCGACGCCCACCAGCACGGGCCCGCCCAACTCGGCGGCCGCGAAGGCGCGGATGCGTTCGGCGGTCTCAAGGATCTGGGCGCGGCGCTGGGGCCGTCCCAAGGCCGGGTCCGCCGAGGTGACGAAAACCGCCCCGTAATTCTCCAATTTGCCGCTGACGGTCTGGGCCAGGGTTTGGGCGAAGCGGAAACTGCGGCGTTGGAACCGGCTCACGCGGACCATCTCCTCCACCGGGTCATGTTTGCCCGGGCGGGGGCCCTTGGGGACCACGGTGATGACCGTGGTGGGGATCCGGCTGACCCCGATATCCTGGCGGACCCATTCCATGTCCTCGATGTCCAAGTTCCAGAGGGGCGTGGCCTGGCGGGTGGGCAAACCCAGGGCCCAGTCCATCCAATAGCTGTGGTAAAAGTTTTTGGAAAAAACCTCGGTCACCAACCGCTGGAGCCTTGGGTGGATTTCGGGATGCTGGTCCAGGACCAAAACCCGGGCGAAAAGACCCAAGGCCTCCCGGAAAGCCGACAGGACCGGCCCTTCCAAAAGCGGCGTCTCCAGCATCACTTTGGCGAATTCCCGGAACTCCAGGTCTTCCCCGCCGGCCTCCCGGCCCGTGAGTTTTTTCCAGCTGGCCTTCAAATCCGGCAGGGTCAGTTCGTTTTTGGAGAAAGCGCCGCACAAGAGCGTGCCCAGCCTTTTGCCATTCCGGCGGATCGGCATGAAGATGTCATAAAAACCCAGGCTTTCCAAGAGGATGGGTTCGGGGGTCTCGGGCTTGGCGTCGTAGGCCGGATT
>DATKNU010000108.1:0-3926 GCA_035541195.1 bacterium | reverse complement strand
TGCGGGTCAAAATCCTCAATGGTTGTGGTATAACCAATGCGGCGGATTGGGCCGCCGGGCGGCTCAAGGGTCCGGGCGTCAGCATCACGGCGGTCGGAAACGCGGACGGGTTTAACTATCCCAAGACGCTGATTCAGTCCTCCATCGGGACGCCGGTGGCCCTGGAAGAGGCCGTGGAACGTTTGGGCTTGAGGCCGGATCAGGTGGAGTCCTTGGCCGCCGCCGAAGACGCCGACGTGGTGGTCATCGTGGGTCGGGATTACCTGAATTTGCGGGGGAAGAAGCGTGAGCGAACTCATAGCGGAAAAAAATAAGATCAAGCAGCTTTTCTCCAACCCCACGTCGAGGACCCTGATGGGGATTTGGATGTTGCTCAAGGGATCCCAATTTTCCCTGCGGTCGGTTTCCGAGCTCTTGTCGGTTTCCGAAGACGGGCTGGACGCCAAATTCCAGACCTTCGCGGGCTTGGGGCTCATCCATGTGAGCGCCGACTTCCAGGGCGAGCGGCAGGTGGAGTTTTTGGCGGGTTCCAACCCGGACTTGGAAAAATCCATCGCTGAATTTTTTGACGGCCGCAAAAACGACTATGAGGTGGTGGAACTGAAGGTCCGTTCCCTCATTTATAAGACGATCCTCTCCACCGCCCTCTAAGACCCATGACCGACATCTTCTCAATCAAAAACACCCTCACGACCGCTTTTCAAAAGGCCCTGGAATCTTATCCGGACTCGGGGGTGACCGCCACCCTCGAGATCCCCAAGGAAAAGGGCCACGGGGATTTCTCGTCGCCGGTGGCCTTGGCCCTGGCGAAAAAACTGAAGAAGGCCCCCCTGGGCCTGGCCCAAGAAATCGCCTCGAAACTGGTTTTCCCCGAGGGGTTTGTGGCCAAGACGGAAGTGGCGCCGCCGGGCTTCATCAACCTGACCCTGGATCCGGGCGTCTTCCAAAAGGCCCTTTGGGAGGCCCTGGCGGCCGACCAGGCTTACGGGCGCAACCAGCAAGGCAAAGGCCAAAAAATCCTGTTGGAATTCGTGAGCGCCAACCCCACCGGCCCCTTGAACGTGGTGAACGCCCGGGCCGCGGCTTTGGGGGATTCCATCGCCAACCTGCTGGCGGCCTCCGGCTGGCAGGTGGAGCGGGAATATTACGTGAATGACGCCGGCGTTCAGGCGCGGCTCTTTGGGGAATCCCTCTGGGCGGCCTACCAACGCATCAACGGGACTCCCGCGGAGGCCCCCGAGGGCGGCTATCAAGGGGCCTATATGGAAGACTTGGCCCGGGAGATCCAAGCGGACGCCGAATTCAACAAGCGCAAGGCGGGCGGCCCTGAGGGAATGGCCGATTGGATGGGCCAATGGGGAATGGCCCGGGTGGTGGAATGGCACCGCAAGGCCATGGAAGGCTATGGGGTTCATTTCGACACCTGGTTCAGCGAGAACCAACGCCTGCACCAGACGGGACTGGTGGGCAAGACCGTGGAGTCCCTCAAGCAAAAGGGCCTGACTTATGAGAAGGAAGGCGCGCTTTGGATCAAGACGGGGGAATTCGGCTCGCCCAAGGACGAGGTCTTGGTCAAGGGAAACGGCCTTCCGGCTTATTTCGCCGCCGACATCGCCTATCACCTGGGGAAATTCGACCGGGGTTTTGACAAGATCCTGGACATCTGGGGCCCGGACCATCACGGCCACATCCAACGCATGAAATCGGCCCTCCAGGCCGCCGGCAAGCCCGTGGAAGGTTTTACGGTGCTCATCGCCCAGCAGGTGAACCTGCTCCAAGGGGGCGAGAAGGTCAAGATGTCCAAGCGGGAGGGGAAGTTCATCACCATGGATGAGCTCTTGGAACAAGTCGGCAAAGACGCGGCCCGCTTCTTTTTCGTCATGCGCAGCGCCAACAGCCACCTGGATTTCGACATCGAGGTGGCGCAAAAGCAAACCGACGAGAACCCGGTTTACTACATCCAATACGCCCATGCCCGCATCTCAAGCCTGATCCGCAAAGCCGCCGCCGAAAAAGGTTTCGCGCCGGCCTCGGACCCCTCGGCCCTGCGCGAATTGGGGGCGCCCGAGGAGATGGCGTTGCTCCGGGAAATTTTGGAATATCCCCAGTGGGTGGAAGAGAGCGGCCGCAGTTACGAACCCCACCGCATCGTGGCTTATTTGCAGAACCTGGCCGCCCACTTCCACCTTTTTTACGCCAAGCACCGGATCTTGGATTCAACGCCCGCCCTCGGCAACGCGCGTCTGGCGCTGGCCCTGGGGGTCAAAAACGTCATCCGCAACGCCTTGGCTTTGTTGGGGGTTTCGGCCCCCGAGTCCATGTAGGGGGGAAGGTCCATGAAAGCGAGTTTCTTTTTGGCGATGGCGGCGCTCTTGGGATTGGGGGCCTGCCACCCTTCGAAAGGTGATTTCTCCGGCGATCCCCGGTTGCGGGAAGTGGAAAAATCCATCGCGGCCGGCAATTATGACGCGGCGGTGAGCCAAGCCGCCAACCTGTCCAATGTGCCCGAGGGGCTTTATCTTGAGGGCTACGCCATGGCCTATGGTTGGGGGGACTTCCGCAAGGCCCGAAAACCCCTGGAACAGCTGGTGAAGGCCGGGGCCGATCCCGCCCTGGGGGAAAGCGCCCTGCGGCTCTTGGCGGACTGCGATTATTGGGAAGGCTATTATTCCCGGGCCATGCGGGAATATAAGAAACTGGCGGAGAGCCCGGACCGGGACGTCCAGGATTACGCGGCGCTTCAAATCGCCGGATGCCTGCTCCTGCGCAACCAAGTGGGCGACGCGATCACCGCTTACCGGGCCTTGGTGGAAAAATCACCGGGCCGCCCCGCCGCCGAACAGGCCCAACTGATGATCGCCAACGTTTATCTTCGGATCCAAAACCCCAGCCAAGCCAAGACCGAGCTTCAAAAGTTGCTGTCCTTCTCCAAAAATAAGGCCTATCAAGCCGATGCCCAGGCCGCCTTGCGGCAATTGGACGCCCAGGCACCCTTCGAAAAACCGGGGAAAAACCAGTGACGGTCCTCCTAGCCCTGGCGATTCTCAGCGCCTTAGGGGTGGCGGCGTCCCTGGGCGCGCTGGTTTACGCCTGGGTTTTCTCCCGGGAAATCGGGATGCCCGATCGGGGCGCTGGCGGGCTCGATCCGGGAAGGCCCTGGATCAGGAACCCTTTTCGGGATTTTCTCGCGAAGCTCAGGGCTCAAAGGAAATTCGGGAAAATCCGGGACCTCTTTCCCCAGGCGCTGGGCATGGCCGTCCAAGGCTTGAAGGCGGGCCAGACGGTTCCCCAGGTCCTGGAATATCTCTCGAAGGAAAGCCCCTCCCCCTTGCGCGAGGAATGGGAACAAGTTTGCTCCGAAATCAAACTGGGATCCTCGACCCAAGAAGCCCTGGCCCGCTTGGGGGACCGCTACCCGGATTTCCAGGATTTTCAACCGTTCCTCCAGTCTTATAAAATTTCCCGGCAGACCGGGGCCAATTTGACGCACTTATTGGAAGTGTTGATGGAAGGAATGGAAACGCGGGACCGCCTGTCCCGTCGGATGGAATCCATGACCGCCCAAGCCCGCCTTTCGGGATGGGTGATGGGGCTCTTGCCTTTCATCCTCCTGGGGGTCTTTTTCCTGATGGACCCCGAGCTTCTGGCGCCGCTCTTCACCCAAAAAACCGGATGGGGCATTTTGGCGCTGGCGGCCGGCATGGAATGGATCGGGTACTTATGGATCCGGCAGCTCTTGCGGGTGGAATTATGACGGCGCTTTTTTTCAGCCTGGTCGCGGCGGCTGCTTTTGGTTCCGCAGTTTTCCAAATGACGCTGATGGCCGCCGACCGGTTGGGGCTCTATGAGAAGGACCTGCAGATCAAGATCTTGACGGGCCTTTCCCGGCGAAAGGTCCCCTTCCGGATGGCCGTGGAAAAGGTCGA
>DATKNU010000107.1:0-9547 GCA_035541195.1 bacterium | reverse complement strand
GGGCAGACCTTTGAGAAGGAAAAGAAGGACCGCCAGGCCTACGCCTCCTACCGGACTTTGCTCGACCGCTACCCCAATGCCTTGGAAGCCAAGGACGCCCAGGACCGCCTGACGGCCCTTTCAAAAGTCCACCCGGATTATGAAAGCGTTTCGGCGCCGGAAAACCCCACGCCTTCCCCGACACCCGGATTAACGCCCGCGCCCACGCCGGTAACGGCCGCCGCCGAGCCCACGGCGGCTCCCACCCCGGTCCCTGCCGAAAGTCCCGAGGCCGAGGCTCCGCCGCAAGCCCAACCCAAGCCCTTCCATGTGCAGGTGGGCGTCTTCACCCAAAAAGCTTACGTGGCGAAGGCCGTGAAATCCCTGGCCAAGCTCGGCGATAAGGCCTTTGTGGTTTCCGCTAAGAGCGACTCCAGCCCCTATACCTATTACAAGGTGCGTTCGGGCCAATATGCCACCCGGGTCGAGGCCGAGAAGGAAGCCAAAAAACTTTCCCGCCTCCTGAAACAGCAGGTCATCGTGGTCGAGGACCAGGGCAACTGACAAGGCGAAACCTTTTCACCGCCAAGACGCAGAGGCGCTGTGAAGATGTAAAGGATTCCATCTCCAATGTTTACTGCGTCTCCGTGCCTCCGCGGTAAAGAGCTTCTTTAGTAATTCTTCCGGAAGGGTTTGAATGGACGATTTAACCCCCATGATGCGCCAGTACCTGGAGATCAAGCGCGTCCATAAGGACGAGATGCTGTTCTTCCAACTCGGAAATTTTTACGAGATGTTCTTCAAAGACGCCAAGACCGCGGCCCGGGTCTTGAACCTGACCCTGACGGCCCGCCAGGGCGGCAACGGCCAGAAGGTGCCCATGGCGGGCATCCCCTTCCACGCCGCGGAAAACTACATTTCCCGCCTGGTCAAAAGCGGCCATTCCATCGCCATTTGCGAGCAAACCGAGGAAGCGGGGCTGGGCAAGGGTTTGGTGAAGCGCGAGGTGACCCGGGTCATCACGCCGGGCACCATCTTGTCGGCCGCCATGCTGGACGAGAAAACCAACAATTACCTGGCGGCCTTGGCCTTTTCCCCCCAAACCCTGGGCCTGGGCATCGTGGACGTCACCACCGGCGAGTTCAAGGCCTGTGAGCTCACGGGCCCGGAGCGCTATTCGGTGGCGGCCAACGAGATCTCGAAATTCAACCCCGCGGAGGTCCTGCTCTCCCAAAACCAGCCCGAGGCGGAGGAGTGGAACCGGCTGATCCACCAAGGCGTCAACGGCGCGAAAAAATCGCATTTGGAGGATTGGAAATTCTCCGTCGAGGAGGCCGAGGGGGCCCTGCGGGACCATTTCCAGGTCAAGACCCTGGACGGCTTCGGCCTCTCGGGCCATCCCCAGGCCATCCGGGCGGCGGGCGCTTTATTGCAATATCTCAAGGAAACCACCCACAGCGTGCTTTCCCACTTGGCCACCTTCGCCACCTACCAGGTGGGCGAGGGCATGGTGCTGGACGCCACCACCCAGCGCAACTTGGAGATCCTCAAGGGCATGGACGGCGGCAAGGAAGGCACGCTGCTTTCGGTCCTGGATGAGACGGTGACTTCCATGGGCGGGCGCCTTTTGCGCCAGTGGTTGGTGACGCCGCTCACCTCGGTTTCGGCCATCCAGCACCGCCAGGACGCCGTGGAGGAGTTCCTGGCCCACCCGGACGAGCGCGAGGCGCTCCGGGATTATTTCAGGGAAGTGTCCGACCTGGAGCGCCTGGCCGGCCGGGTGGGCTGCGGCACCGCCAACGCCCGGGACCTGGTGGCCCTGCGCAACACGCTGGCCCTCTTGCCCAAGCTGCACCAAATGCTCTCGGGCTTCAAGGCCCAATGGATCCGCGACAAGGTGGAGGGCTGGGACAACCTGAAGGAAATCCACAAGCTGGTGGAAAGGGCCATCGCCGATGAGCCGCCGCTGGCCCTGAAGGAAGGCGGGCTCATCCGGGCCGGCTACAGCGCCGAATTGGACGAGCTGAAAAAAGGCTCGCTGGAAGGCAAGGCTTGGATCGCCCAGTTGGAGGAAAAGGAAAAGGCCCGCACGGGCATCGCCTCGCTCAAGGTGCGCTACACCTCGGTCTTCGGCTATTACATCGAGGTGTCCAAGGCGAACCTGGACAAGGTGCCCGCCGACTACCACCGCAAGCAGACCTTGGTGAACGCCGAGCGCTTCATCACCCCGGAGCTGAAGGAGATGGAAGGCAAGGTGCTGGGCGCCCAGGAAAAGGCCGACCGGATGGAATACGAGCTTTTTGACGGCGTGCGCCGGCAGGTCGGCCAGGAACTGCCCCGGCTCCAGCGCATGGCCCGGGTCTTGGCGGAGCTCGACGTCTTCGCCTCCATGGCCTTCATCGCCGACCGGGGCCGCCACGTGCGCCCCCTGGTGGACGACTCGGCGGGGATGACCATCTTGGACGGGCGCCACCCGGTGCTGGACCGGCTCTTGTCCTCGGACCAATTCGTGCCCAACGACACCAAGCTGGGCGTGGAGGGCGTGGAGATCGTGGTCTTGACCGGCCCCAACATGGCGGGCAAGAGCACCTACATCCGCCAGGTGGCGCTTCTGGCCCTGATGGCCCAGGTGGGCTTTTTCGTCCCGGCCAAGGAAATGAAGCTGGGCGTGGTGGACCGCATTTTTTCCCGGGTGGGGGCCTCGGACGCGCTCACCCAGGGCCACAGCACCTTCATGGTGGAGATGGTGGAGACGGCCAACATCCTCAACCACGCCACCGCCAAAAGCCTGCTCATTTTGGACGAGGTGGGCCGGGGCACTTCCACCTTCGACGGGGTTTCCATCGCCTGGGCCGTGGTGGAATTCCTGGCCCAAAAGCTCAGGGCCCGCACGCTTTTCGCCACCCATTACCATGAGTTGACCCGCCTGGCGGCGACCTTCCCCAACGTGAGGAACTTCAACATCGCGGTGCGGGAATGGAACGAGCAGATCCTGTTCCTGCGCAAGATCGTGGAGGGCGGCACCGACAAGAGCTACGGCATCCAGGTGGCGCGCCTGGCCGGCGTGCCCAAGGAAGTGGTGGCCCGGGCCAAGAAGATCTTGGCCACCCTGGAATCGGGGACCTTCCTCTCGAGGACCGCCGAGGTCCCTGCCGCCGCGCCGGCCGAACCCGCGGTCGCCTTGCCCCAGATGTCCTTCTTCGGCTCGGGGGACAACCACCCGGTCCTGCAGGAACTCAAGGGCCTGGAGGTGGACGACCTCACGCCCCGGGACGCGCTCAACCTGATCGCCGAGTGGAAAAAGAAGGTAAAAGAGTAAGCTGAAACCTTTGATCCAATCATCGACAACAGCATTTTCACCGCCAAGGCGCCAAGTGCGCCAAGTTAAGACCAAAATTTTAAGCCGGGTTTGAAACCCATTTCTTGGTTCTCGCCTCCCTTGGCGAACTTGGCGCCTTGGCGGTCAATAGGTTTCATGCTTGAGCGTTTTGCTGGGTTTAACGGGCATTCAGGGGTTGCCAGAAGCGTCGCGGCGGGCTTGTTTTGCTTCGGTTTTGCCCCCGGTTTGTTTAAAATAACCCTCCCCGGTCTTTCCCGGGATCACCCCGATTCCGGATGAGCGATTGAAAAAAGACAAAGCGCCAGCCCAAAAGACCTTCCCCTACGATTTCCCGGTGGAATTGGAAACCCGGGCCCATGGCCAAGTGGTGGCCCGCTGCCCGCTGTTGCCCGGTTGCCAGGCCCAGGGCAAGACGCCCAAAGAGGCCCTGGAAAAGCTCAAGAACGCCATCGACCTTTATTTCGCCTCGGCCTCGCCCGCCTTTTTCGGGGTGAGCGAGGCTTTCCCCGACATCCCCATCCTTTATGATTTGCTCGAGTACAAGGGCAAGCTGGTGGCCGCCACCAACCGCGACAAGGTGCTGCTTTCCAGCAGCGGCGCGCCGGGTTCCTGGAAGGCCCACCCGGTCACGGGCAGCCCCTCCAAGTTCTTCAACCCCCAGCCGGGGGCCGAGGGGGAAGGGGACTACGTCACCCAGGTCTATTGCTTGGCCTCCTTCGCGGCGCCGGGCAAGGAAGCCCTGCTTTTCGCGGGCACCAACCTGAACGGCGCCATCTACCAAAGCGCGGACGGCGAGACCTGGAAGGATTCCTTCTCGACCGGCGAGGACCGCGTCCACGCCCTTTGCGAGTTCAAGAGCCGGCTTTACGCCGGCACCAGCTCCGAGGGCCGGGTCTACGCCTATGACGGCGTCCAATGGAGCAACCTGGCCTCCTTGAGCGAGGTGGCCGTGACGGCCCTGGGGGTCTTCAAGAACCGGCTTTACGCCGGCACCTATCCCAGCGGCATCCTCTTTTCCACCGAGGACGGCGTGCATTGGGAGGAATGCTCGGCCACGGGCCAGAACTTCATCCAGTCCTTCCAGGAATTCAACGGCTTCTTTTACGCCGGCGCCTCCAGCGGCAAGGGCATCACCCTCTACCGCACCCAAAACGGCAAGGATTGGGAAAGGGTTTACGAGAGCTCCCGGGAACTGAACATCTACGGCCTGGCGGTCTTCGAGAACACGCTTTTCGCCGGCACGGGCAATTCGGGGCGGGTGCTCAAGTCCCCCGACGGGCAAAATTGGACCACGGCCTTCGCGGGCGACGTGGAAGGCGTGCGGGCCTTCGCCCTTTTCGGCGACTATCTTTTCGCCTGCACGGAAAACGGCGGCAGCCTTTTGCGCTCCACCTTCGACATGGCGCGGGTCCCCGAGGTGCGCAACGTCTCGGTGAAGGACCTGACCTCCTGCCGGGCGACCCTGGCTTGGGAAACCGACATCCCGGCCACCTCCGAGGTTTATTACGGGCCCGTCGAGGAAGGGGAAGCGCCTTCCCTGGAGCTGCCCTTGGCGGCCATCAACAAGACCCCGGCCTTGGCCCATGAGATCAAGCTGACCAACCTCAAGGCCCATACCCGCTACGCCTACCGGGTGGTGAGCGCCTACCGTTCCTCTTCCCGGGAATCGGCGTCCCAGGATTTTTTCACGACCCAGCCCGCCCGGCCGCCCAAGGTGACCTCCCCCAGCCACCCCAAGAGCGCCGAATGGCAGAAGAAGAACCAGATCGAGTTGGAACTGGCGCCGCCCGTGCCCCTGGCGGGCTTTTACTACAAGCTCAACCGCTATCCGGAGACCATCCCGGCGCCGCCGGACGCCATCTTCACCCCGGACCGCCGCCTGATTTTGCCCGTGGCCTCCCAGGGGGTTTGGTATTTCCACGCCGTGGGCGTGGACGAGGCGGGCAACATCGGCCAGGAAGCGGCGCATTACAAGGTCCAGGTGGACACCGAGGCCCTCGCGCCCTTGAACCTGGGCAGCGAGACCCACCGCCGCCCCGAGCTCTGGACGCCCAACCCCACGCCCGTGGTGTCCTGGGAAGCGCCCGAGGACCTGTCGGGCGTGAAGGGCTATTGGGTGAAGGTGGACCGGGAACCCGGCACCCTGCCCGGCCCCACCACGGGTGATTTCACCGACGGCACCCGCCTGACCCTGGGGCCCTTGGAAGACGGGCTTTGGTACGCCCATGTGGCCACCCAGGACAAGGCCGGCAACCTGGGCCAGCAGGCGGCCCATTTCGCCCTGCGCATCGACACCCAGGCCCTGCCCCCGGCCATCACCTCGCCCACCCACCCCCGCCCGGGGGATTGGTTCAAGCTCAAGGACATGCAGGTGGAACTCACCGAACCCCACGAGCTTTCGGGTGTGGAGGGTTATTATTTCACCCTGGACAAGGACCCCTCGACCCTGCCCCATCCCGAGACGTCGGAATGGACCACCAAGAACCGCTTTACCGTCCATGACATCGAGGACGGCCAGTGGTTTTTGCACGTGCGCACCAAGGACCAGGCCGGGAACCTTTCCAACCAGGCGGCCCACTATAAGGTCTGCGTGGACACCCTGGCCCAACCGCCCCTGGTTTCATCCCCCAGCCATCCCGAGCCCAACCGCTGGTACGCCGATCGCAAGGTGCTGCTCCATTGGGAAGACCCGCAGGACCATTCGGGGGTCGAGGGCTATTACTTCCTGCTGGATAAGAAGGCCGACAGCCTGCCCAACGAAAAGAACGCCACCTTCACGCGCGAGCGGACGCTGGCCTTGGAAATTTCCGACGACGGCCAGTGGTATTTCCACCTGGCGGCCAAGGACAAGGCGGGGAACCTCGACCAAAAGGGCGCCCACTACGGCCTGCGGGTGGACACCGCCGCGGGCATCCCCCAAATCACCTCGCCCAGCCATCCCGAGGAGGGCCAGTGGTCCTCCAACCCCAAGATCCTCTTCAAGTTCCACCCGCCCGCCGATCCCTCGGGCATCCTGGGCTATTACTACAGCTTCTCGGAAGATGAGAAGGCCGTGCCCTCGGCCAAGGGTTCGCCCTTGCTCGAGAAGGCCGAGTTGGAATTGGAGGCGCCCCGGGACGGGGTCCATATCCTTTCCGTCATTTGCCAGGACGGGGCGGGCAATCTCTCGCCCCAGCCCGCCCGTTACCGAGTCAAGATCGACACCCAAGTGGCCGCCCCCGTGCTTTTTTCCCCCACCCATCCCAACCCCGAAGCCTGGTCCGGTTTAAGGCGGGTGGAACTGGCCTGGAAGGAACCCGCCGACCTTTCGGGCATCGAGGGCTATTATTTCGCCGTGGGGCCCGAGGAGGACTTCCGGGTACTGCCCGAGAAAATGACCTGGATCCCGGGGCTGCATACCACCTTCACCCTGCCCGACGACGGGGTCTGGTTCGCCCAAGTGGCGGCCAAGGACAAGGCGGGCAATTTGGGCGCCGCGGGGAAGTACCGTCTGCAGATCGACTCCTCGGCCAAGCCGCCCCTGGTGAAGAGCCCCACCCATCCGGCCCACCATTGGGTGCGGAACCCGTCGCCCCATTTCACCTGGGAAGACCCGGCCGAGCTTTCGGGCGTGGAAGGCTATTACCTTTGCGTGGACGGCAAACCCGCCACCCTGCCCACGCCGGAAAACGCCCAGTGGGTGAAGGGCAACGAATTCACCTCGCCGGCCTTGAAGGACGGCAAGTGGTACCTGCACATCGCCACCAAGGACAAGGTGGGCAACCTCAGCCGGGAAGCCGCCCATTACCCGGTCTTCATCGACACCACGGCGCCCAAGTCCAAGATGGCCGCCCTGCCGCTGTTCCTCGACCGCACCCAGGTGCCGGTGGCCTGGGAAGGCACGGACGCGGGCAGCGACGTGGCCTGCTATGACGTGCAAGTCAAGGTGGGCCCCAACGGGCCCTGGACCGATTGGCTGGTGGAAACCTACGAACGTAACGCGCTCTACCAGGGCCAGGACGGCCAGCGCTACGCCTTCCGCTGCCGGGCCAAGGACAAGGTGGGCAACGTGGAGCCCTTTCCCTCGGTGGAAATGGCCAGCGTGACGCTGGACATTTCCCCCCCGCCGCCCGTCACCAGCCTCAAGGCCTATTCGCGCCCGCAGGGCGACATCGAGCTCAAGTGGGATCCGGTGGCCGACCGGGTGTCGGGCACCGACTATTACCGGGTTTACCGCTGGGTCGAGGGCGAGAAGAAACAGAAAATTTCCGTGGACGGCCAGGTGAGGGAACCGGGCTATTGGGACAGGGGCAAGGCCCTGCGGGAAAACACCGCCTATTACTACACGGTGCAGGCCGTGGACAAGATGGGCAACGAGCAACACGAGAACAACCAGTCCGCCGCGGCCCTGTCGGACCAAGGCGTGGATACGCCCGAACTTTCCAGCGCCACCCACCCGCCGGACGAATGGAGCGCCAAGGACGCCGCAAGCCTCAGCTGGAAGGCCCCGGCGGACGCCACCGGCATCGCGGGCTATTATTACCTGCTGGACGAGCATCCCGCCACGAAGCCCGAACCCGGCAAGGCCCTGGCCACCGAGGACCTGCAGGTCACTTTAAGCGCGCTCAAGAGCGGGATCTGGTACTTCCACCTGTCGGCCAAGGACCGGGCGGGCAACCTCTCGGAGCCGGCCCATTACCGCCTCAAGATCGACCTGGAAAAGCCCGCGGCGCCCGACGTGGTTTCCACCAGCCACCCGGACGAGACCCGCTGGTACCAGGCCGGCAAGGTTTATTTCCAGCTGGCGCCCCGGCCCAAACTTTCGGGCTTTGAGGCCTTTTATTACGTCTTCGACCGCTCGCCCCGCACCCTGCCCGAACCCGCCACGGCCCTTCGCACCACCGAGTCCAGCTTCACGGCCCTGGCCGCCGAACCGGGGATCTGGTACCTGCACGTCGTCTGCCGGGACCGGGCGGGGAACCTGTCCGAGGCGAGCCACCTGCCCCTGCGCGTGGCCTTGTCCCAAATCCCGCCGCCGGTCATCGAAAGCCCCACCCACCCCAAGGAAGACGAGGCCAGCACGGTCTTCAACCCGGTCTTTCATTTGAGGCCCAACACCGACGTCCAATACGAGGCCGTGGGTTACGTCTACAAGCTCAGCCGCCAGGAGTCGGACAAGCTCACGGCGGACGACATCTTCACGTCCGAGAATTCCGTGGAACTGAAGGATGTGACCGAGGGGACCTGGTATTTCCACGTGGCCGCGGTGGATTCCAAGGGCAAGCCCGCGCCGCTTTCGGCCCGCCGCAAGATCGTGATCCGCAAGCTCAGCCAATTGAACGGCCGCTTCTTCCGCAAGGACGCCGCCACGGCGGTGTCGGGCGCCAAGGTGGAATTGGCCAAGGGCGACCAGGTGGTGGCGACCACCCTGACCGACGCCAAGGGGGCCTTTTACTTCTCCAACATGCCCGAGGGCAAGTATGAAATCCGCCTGCACAGCGACCAATACCCGGTCCTGCGCCTGAAGGACCTGGCGCTGGACCCGGCGGAAAACAGCCGGGCCCATTTGTTCGTGGAGGACATGGGCTTTTTCCCCATCCCGCCCCAACCCGGGCCCGTGCGCTTTTATTATTTCCTCAAGGAAGACTGCCAGGTGACGTTGGAAGTGTTCGACTCCACCGGCGGCTTGGTGGACAAGATTGAGGAACGCAAGGAAGGCGGCATCTACGCCGTCACCATTTGGGACGCCACCGGCAAACCCGAGGGGGAGTACTTGTACAAGCTCTCGGCCAAGAGCATCACCAAGAACGCCATGTCGCGCTTCTCGGTGAAGAAGATTAGGCTTCAAAAGCCGCAGATCAAAACGGCGGAGCCCGAGCCAATCCTTAATAAATGAGTTAAAGGGATTGGCGAAGTGCCGACGCGCTAATCATTTGCCAAAATGATGTCGGCACAGCCAGATTCGATCTAACTGACTCTCCGGAGTTAAAGGGATTGGCGGTCGATTTCTCCAAAAATCGACTTATAGCGATCTCCGAAATGGATGGATTCAGGTCGCCCTAGGGGTGGTTTGGCCCCTCTCACTTTTCTTGACTAAATCCCCCTGAATTTGTACTATAGCGCCTCGTTTCGCTTCCCCCGGGTGGGGGGAGGCCCTTTCGGGTCCGTGACAAAGCGAGGGATGTTCCTTCCTGCTTTTCCTTTTCCTGCGAGGGGTTGTAGCTCAGCTTGGTTAGAGCGCCTGCCTGT
>DATKNU010000106.1:0-6742 GCA_035541195.1 bacterium | reverse complement strand
TGATATTGGGCTGCGTGGGGCAGTTCTCCGACGCGCCCAATGTGGCCCGGGTGGCCGCGCTTTTGGCGGGTCTTCCCAAGGAAGTGACCGGCTATACGGTCCAGCGCAATTGTTCCTCGGGCATGCAGGCCCTGGTGAACGCCTACCAGAACATCCAGTGCGGCGACGCCGACCTCCAGCTCGCCGGCGGTACCGAGTCCATGAGCCAGGCCCCCTATGTGAGCCGGGACCTGCGCTTTGGCAAGCGCATGCGTGATTCCAAGATGATCGACAGCCTGATGGAAGGCCTCACCGACCCGGTCTGCCATCTGGTCATGGGCCAGACCGCGGAGGTCCTGGCCGAGGAATTCAAGATCACCCGCAAGGAACAGGACGAATACGCGGTCCAAAGCCACAAGAAGGCCTTCAAGGCCCAGCGGGAGAATAAATTCAAAGAGGAAATCGTCCCGGTCATCGTCCAAAAGAAGGTCATGGGCAAGCCCGTGGCCGCCGAACCCATTACCCAGGACGAGGGCATCAACATCGCCCTGAACGAACAGACGCTTTCGGCTTATCCGACGATCTTTAAAGAAGGCGGCACGGTGACGCCGGGCAACGCCTGCGGCATCAACGACGGCGCGGCGGTTTTGATGGTCATGACCAAAGAAAAGGCCGACGCGCTGGGCTATAAACCCCTGGGTTATGTGCGTTCCTACGCTTTCTCGGGCGTGGAACCCGAGCGCATGGGCATCGGTCCCGCCCACGCCATCCCCAAGGCCTTGAAGAAGGGCGGGCTTGAGCTTTCGGACATGAAGCTCATCGAGATCAATGAGGCCTTCGCGGCCCAGGTTTTGGCCGATGACCGGGTTTTGAAAATGAACCGGGAAATCCTCAATGTGAACGGGGGTTCCATCGCGCTGGGCCATCCGGTGGGCATGACGGGCGCCCGGCTTATCTTGACGGCGCTGCGGGAAATGGCGAGGCGCAACGTGGACTTGGGGGTCGTCTCGATGTGCATCGGCGGCGGCCTGGGCGGGGCGATGGTTCTCGAGCGCAAATAAGCGCTCAAGAACCAGTGAGGAGTTAGGAGTTTGAAGTTGGGAGTTTTAAACCAAAGACGGGAAGCGGGAAGAACAGAATAACTAATGCGTTTAGGGTTGGGCGGAGGGGTTCGCTTCTAACTCCTCACTCCTAACTCCTAACTGAGCGGAGCGTAAAATGTTCATCTATAAAGCGGGCGTGGTGGGGGCGGGGGCCATGGGGGCGGGCATCGCCCAAGTCATTTCCTTCTCGGGCCTTCCGGTGGTGATCAAGGACACGGACGAGGCGCGCGTGAAAAAGGGCATCGACTTGGTGCGCAAGGTTTACCAGGGCCGGGTGGATAAGGGCAAGATGACGGCTTCGGAGCTTGAGCAAAAGATGAGCCTGGTGTCCGGCACCACCTCTTATGACGACTTCAAGGATTGCGACTTGGTCATCGAGGCGGTCTTCGAGAACATGAAGGTCAAGCAGGAGGTCTTTAAGGAACTGGAAAAGGTGTTGCCCGAGACCGCCATCATGGCCACCAACACCTCGGCGCTTTCCATTTCCCAGATCGCCTCGGCGGTCAAGCGCTCCGAAAAGGTCATCGGCATCCATTTCTTCAACCCGGCGCCGGTCATGAAACTGGTCGAGGTGATCCCCGGGCTCCAAACGTCTTCCGAGACGGTGGACGACGCGGTGGCCTTTGCCGAGTCGCTTCGCAAGATGCCGGTGCGGGTCAAGGAGTGCGCGGGCTTCTTGGTGAACCGCCTGCTCCTTCCTTACCTCAACGAGGCCGCCTACGCCCTGCAGGAAGGCGCGGCGCCCATGGAAGAGATGGACAAGGCCCTGCGGGCTTTCGGCATGCCCATGGGCCCCTTCGCGCTGTTGGATATGCTGGGTTTGGACGTTTGCGCGGACGTGTCCATGATCCTTTACGATTCCTTCGGCCCCCGCATGAAGGCCGCCGAAATTTTGGGGGCCATGCACCAGGCGGGCCGCCTGGGCACCAAAAACGGCATCGGGTTTTATGTTTATGACGAATCCAAAAAAGCCGACCTCAAACCCATCCTGGACGGGATCCAGGCCAAGACCGGGGTCAAGGGAACGCCTTTCTCGCCGGAGCGGTTGGTGTTCCAGATGATCAACGAAGCCGCCTTCTGCCTGGAAGAAAACGTGGCGTCGCCCTCCGACATCGACCTGGCCATGCTGGCCGGGACCGGTTTCCCCCAGGACAAGGGGGGGCCGCTCCACCTGGTGGACGGCATCGGGGTGGACCTGGTCCTGGCCAAGCTGCAGGAATTCTCCAAGACCCTGGGCCCCCGTTTCTGGCCGGCGCCCATCCTCAAGCGCATGGTGGCGGCCAACTACCTGGGCCAAAAGACGAAGAAGGGCTTTTTTAATTACTAACATCAAAAAACCATTTTCACCGCCCAGACGCCAAGTCCGCCAAGAAAATCAAGGCGAACGAAGGTGTGAAGATAAAAGGGGTGATTTTGGTGTTCTTGGCGGACTTGGCGTCTTGGCGGTAAATTTTGTTTTGGTTGAATCCTAAATTGTTAGGGAGGTGGATATGGGACAGTATTTAAACGTGGCGATTGAGGGCAAAGTGGCGACGGTCACGATCAACAACCCCCCGGTCAATGCCCTGGGGGCGGATGTGCTTCAGGAATTGGAAGCCACGCTTGACGCCTTGGCGGGCAACCCCGAGGCTAAGGTCATCGTCTTGACCGGCACGGGCCCGGTTTTCGTGGCCGGGGCGGACATCAAGCAGATCGCCACCATCCAAAACGGCGACGACGCCCGCAAGGCCGCCGGGGCGGGCCAGCGGATTTTCCTCAAGATCGAGTGCCTGGCCAAACCCGTGATCGCGGCCATCAACGGCGTGTGCCTGGGCGGGGGGATGGAATTGGCCATGGCTTGCCATATCCGGGTTTGCTCAGACCGGGCCCGGCTCGGCCAACCCGAGATCGGCTTGGGATTCATCCCCGGTTTCGGCGGCACCCAGCGACTGCCCCGTCTGGTGGGCGCGGGCAAGGCCTTGGAATGGATCCTGACCGCCGACAACATCCCGCCCCAGGACGCGAAAACGCTGGGGCTCGTCAATCACGTGGTGCCCGAGGCGGAAGTCCTACGCCAGGCCCAGGGCCTGGCCAAGAAGATCGCCATGAAGCCCGCGGTGGCCATCGCGCAAGCCCTGAAGGCCGTGGACCAGGGACTCCAAAAGGCCTCGATGGAAGAGGCCATGGCCTTGGAGCTGGAAGGGTTCGCCAAATGCTGCGAGTCCGCCGATATGAAGGAAGGGGTGAAGGCCTTCGTGGAAAAACGCCAACCCCAATTCACCGACAAGTAAAAGGCGGCCATGCCGAAAAAGAAAACCGCTTCCCATTTAAGCCTACGCACGCTCCAGCAACTGCAGAAGGAAAACAAGCCCAACCGCTATAAGGTGGGCGTGGCCCTCTGCGGGGGCATCGCTTATGGCGTGGCCCAGATCGGGGTCTTGAAGGCCCTCGAAAAGGCGGGCATTCAAGTGGACTGCATCGCCGGGACCAGCGCGGGCGCCATCATCGCCGCGGCTTACGCCACGGGCCTGCCGCTTTCCCGCATCGAGGAAATCGGGATCGGCACCAATTGGGGCGAGCTCTTTTCCTTTCGCCCTTCCCGCAGCGGCCTGGTGTCCTCCGGGCCCATCGAGGAATACATCCACAAGTACCTGAAGGTGGCCACCTTCGATGAGATCAAGAAGCCCCTGGCCGTGGTGGCCACCGACATCTGCTCGGGGCAGGAAGTGGTTTTCACCCGGGGGCCCTTGGATAAGGCGGTCCGGGCTTCTTGCACCATCCCGGGCATCTACTCGCCGGTGGAAATGGAAGGCTGCCAATTGGTGGACGGCGGCATGTCCGAAAACGTCCCCGTGAAGGCGCTCAAGGCCCTGGGGGCGGACGTGGTGATCGCGGTCAATGTCTTCGGCCACAACCAGGTTTTCCCCCCGGCCTCGAACGTGTTCCAGATCCTCATGCGGGTTTGGTACTTTTTCGTGCGCGAGCAGTCCCAATGGCGGGACCAAGCGGATGTTTTGATCGAACCGGACCTGCGCCTCTTCGATCTTTTTGATTTCAGCACGGGCAAGAGCCTGATCGACGCCGGGGAAAAGGAAGCCAAACGCCAGATGGCCAAGATCAAGCAGGTCATCCAGCGGCGTTTTTATTTCCGCCCTGAAATTTACCGTTAGTTTTTCCTTTAAAACCCCTCTTTTTTTCCTTGGGAAACCGGCCAAAAAAGCTTATTTCCCAAGCCTTTTTCCTTTTGCAACGTTCAAACCCTTGAAAACAAAGGCTTTTCGCTTGCCAGGTTTTTAAGCCCGGGGCATACTTAGTCCAGCAAATGCGGGGTTTTAAAGGTTTTTTTCGAATTGGCGGGGGGTGAGCGAATGACCAAAGATGAATTGGTCGCGAAGATTGTTGAAACCACCGGAATTAAGAAGGCCGATACCCAAAAGGCCTTGGACGCGCTCATACACACCATCATTGAAACCATCAAGACCGGGGACAAGGTCAACATCTCTGGTTTGGGCATTTTCAAGTTGAAGGACAAAAAAGCCCGATTGGCCCGCAATCCCAAGACCGGCGAGTCCATCCAGGTGCCGGCCAAAAAAGCGCCCAAGTTCCTGCCTTCCAAGAACTTCAAGGAAGCCGTCAAGTAAAAGCAGGCCTTCCGAAAGCCCCTCCGCTTGAGATGGGGGGCTTTTTTTGTTTCCTTCCCGTTCCCTGAAATTTTCAGCCGCTCCCTTGACGCTCCTAGCACCCATGCCTATTATGACCACCCTAGCACTCGGGCTATAGGAGTGCTAACCCGGCGGCAACTCGGCCGCCAACACCAAAAAGTGAATTCAATCTCGCGAAAGCGAGTAATTCTTCAGGAGGGTTGTCCATGAAATTTCGTCCGTTACACGACCGGGTGCTGATTGAACGCGTGGGAGAAGCCGAAAAGACCCAGAGCGGCATCATCATCCCCGACGCGGCCCGCGAGAAGCAGCAAAAGGGCAAGATCGTCGCCGCCGGCAAGGGCCGGGTCAACGAGAAGGGTGAGGTCCTGAAGCTGGACGTGAAGGAAGGCGACGTGGTTCTCTTCGAGAAATACGGCGGCGAGGATGTCACCATTGACGGCAAGGAATACGTGATCTTGAAGGAAGAAAGCATCATCGGCGTGGTCGAGGCTTAACGCCGGCAAGTTCAAACAAAGCGGAAAAAATCAAAAGTTAAAGCGGAGGATTGAAAAATGGCGAAACAGATCATCTATGGAGAAGAAGCCCGCCGCGCCCTGCAAAAGGGCGTGGACAAGTTGGCCAACGCGGTGAAGGTGACCCTGGGCCCCAAGGGGCGCAACGTGGTCCTGGACAAGAAGTTCGGCGCCCCCAACATCACCAAGGACGGTGTGTCGGTGGCGAAGGAAATCGAGCTGGAGGACGCTTTTGAGAACATGGGCGCCCAAATGGTGAAGGAAGTGGCTTCCAAGACCGCGGATGTGGCCGGCGACGGCACCACCACGGCCACCGTGCTGGCCCAGGCCATCGTGCGCGAGGGCCTCAAGAACGTCACCGCCGGGGCCAACCCCATGGCCTTGAAGCGCGGCATCGACAAGGCCGTGGAAACGGTCGTGGCGGAGCTCAAGAAGATCTCCACCCCCACCAAGGGCAAGAATGAGATCGCCCAGGTGGCCACCATCTCGGCCAACGGCGACAAGAAGATCGGCCAGATCATCGCCGACGCGATGGACAAGGTCGGCAAGGACGGCGTGATCACCGTCGAGGAGGCCAAGGGCATCGACACCACCCTGGACGTGGTGGAGGGCATGCAGTTCGACCAAGGCTACCTGTCCCCCTATTTCGTCACCAACGCGGACCGGATGGAAGTGGACCTGGACAACGCTTACGTGCTCATCCACGAGAAGAAGATCTCCAGCATGAAGGACCTTCTGCCCGTGCTGGAAAAGGTCGTCCAAAAGGGCCGGCCGCTTTTGATCATCGCCGAGGAAGTCGAGGGCGAGGCCTTGGCCACGCTGGTGGTGAACAAGATCCGCGGCACCTTCGTGTGCGCGGCCGTCAAGGCGCCGGGCTTCGGCGACCGCCGCAAGGCCATGCTGGAAGACATCGCCATCCTGACGGGCGGCAAGTCCATCACGGAAGACTTGGGCGTGAAGCTGGAGAACGTCAAGCTCGAGGACTTGGGCCAGGCCCAGAAGGTGGTCATCGACAAGGACAACACGACCATCCTGATCGACAAGGCCAAGGGCAACAAGAAGGAAATCGACGCGCGTTGCGAGACCATCCGCAAGCAGATCAAGGAAACCACCAGCGACTACGACCGTGAGAAGCGGCAGGAACGCTTGGCCAAGCTGGTCGGCGGCGTGGCGGTCATCAACGTGGGCGCGGCCACCGAGGTGGAAATGAAGGAAAAGAAGGCCCGGGTGGAGGACGCCCTGCACGCGACCCGCGCGGCCGTGGAAGAGGGCATTGTCCCGGGCGGCGGCGTGGCGCTCATCCGCTGCATCTCGGTGCTCGACAAGCTGACCTTCACCGACGATCGCCGCTACGGCGTCAACATCGTCCGCCGCGCGCTCGAGGAGCCGCTGCGTCAGATCTCGGGCAACGCCGGCGTCGACGGCTCGATCGTCGTCGCGAAGGTGAAGGACGGCCAGGGCTCGTTCGGGTTCAACGCGGCGAAGCTCGAGTACGAGGACCTCG
>DATKNU010000105.1:0-10281 GCA_035541195.1 bacterium | reverse complement strand
CAGGTTGGAATCTGGATTTTCCGCGCCGCCGCAAGCGCGAAGGCGAGAGCCAAAAAAACCAAGAGGGACAAGGGGGTCTTCAGGACGAAAGCCAAGGGGTAATAACCCAGCTGACCGCCCGAAACCAATTTCCCCAGGAAGTAATCCGGGTGGCGCATCAAAATCGGCATCAGTTGGAAATCCGAAAAAAGGAAATGAAGGGGCCAGGGGTGGCCCGGGATCACGACGGTCCCCGGAAGATAAACCAAAATCACCCAAACCAAAGCCGCGCCCAATCCCCAACCCCAACGCTGGAACATCCGGCGAAAAGCCGACCGCCCCTCCCGCCATTGCGCCCATTCCAGACAGGCCAGGACCGGGAGCAGGAAGAAGGCCGAAAACTTACAAGTCACCGCCATGGCCCCGAAAAGACCGGCCCATCCCGCCAAACGTCCGCGCCCTTGCTCAAGGGAACGGTGGAAAAACCAGACCGACAACAGGAAGAAAAAGGCCATGGGCACGTCCGCCATGGCCAAACCGGAAAAAGCCAGGATCGCGGGGTCAAAGGCCCAAAAACCCAGCGCGCAAATCATGAAAGCCGGCGACTCTTCCCGGGACATCCGGTACAAAAGAAAACCGATTCCCAAACCGAAAAGGCAGGTGACAAGCCGGGGAAAAAAGAAAAATGTGGGCCAATTTTTCGAGTGTGTTTCGAACAGGAAACTCAGGTCCCGGGCCACGTATTCCTGCGCCTGGGCCCCGGCGGGGGGGCGCAGGCCCAGGACCCAAAGGGGCAGGGCTTGGAGGGCTTGGGCCAGCGGGGGGTGAAGGTCGACCGTGGCCACGTCGCCGCGCCAATCATAGAGCCCATTGACGATGTCGATGGGCTCGTCCCCCGCGGGGGAATCCTCGGTCAAGCGCGGCAAGACCTGCGCGCAAAAAAGAAGGGCGAAAATCAGGAACCACCGCCAGGAAAGGGGACGGGCCGCGCGCCGAGGGGTCATGGACCCAGTTTACCCAAAGGGGGCCTGGCCTTAAAGCTTTAGAAGCGGGACGGATTTAGAAACTGCGGTTGCTCTTGCCCTCAACGCCCAAAACCCGGTAGGGCGGGTTTTTCGGCAGCGCGTCCAAGTCAAAACCCTTTTGGGCGATCGTTTTCTGGTACCACTTGGCGCTTTTCTTGAGGGTGCGCTGTTGGGTCTTGAAGTCCACATGCACCAGCCCGAAACGCGGGTCATAGCCGTGGCACCATTCGAAATTGTCCAGGAGCGACCAGGCGTAATAGCCCTTCAAGGGCACGCCCTCCGCGATGGCCTTTTGGGCCGCCGCCAGGTAGGTCCCCAGATAATGCACCCGCAGGTCATCCTCGATGGTCTCTTCCTTCGTCCTCAAGGAGTCGCGGGTGGGAATGCCGTTTTCCGTGATGAGGATTTTTTTGAACCCATAATCCTTCCAAAGCCGCACCAGGAGGCGGCGCAAGGCGTCGGGCTCGATTTCCCAATCCAGGTCGTTCATGGGCTTGCCGTCCTCGAAACGGAAGTCGTTGTCGAAGAGGTTCACGCCCGGGGCGTGGCGGCCCACCAACGGGAAATAATGGTTCACCCCCAAAAAATCCACGGGCTGGGCGATGACCTTCAAATCCTCGGCCCAAGGCCCCTCGGGTTTTTTCGAGTACTCGAACAAGAACTCCGGGTAACCCCGGCCCTGCAGGGGATCGAGGAAAATCCGGTTTTGCAAGACATCGATGCGGTCGGCCTGGAGGATGTCCTCGGGCTTTTGGGTGGCGGGCCTGACCGGCGCCAGGGCGTTGACGATCCCCATTTCCCCCTGGTAACGCCCCTCCCTAAAGGCGCGCAAAGCCAGGCCGTGGGACAGGTTCAAGTGGTGGACGACGGTGGCGAAAACCGAACGATCGGCTTTTCCCGGGGGGAAATAGCCCCAGAGGAACCCCAGTTGGGCCGTCACCACGGGCTCGTTATGGGTGGCCCAGGTGGAAACCCGCCCGCCCAGTTTTTTCAACGCCGCCTCGGCGTATTCCCCGAAGGCCAGGGCCGTCTCCCGGTTTTCCCAGCCGCCCTTCGCCCAAAGGGGCGTTTCCCAATGAAAGAGCGTCACGTTGGGGGCGATGCATTTTTTCTCGAGTTCATCCAAAAGCCGCTTGTAGAAATCCAGGGCCTTCTCGTTGAACCGCCCCCGCTCGGGCACCAGCCGGGGCCAGGACAAGGAAAAACGGTAGCCCATGAGGCCCAGGTCCTTCATCAATTGGACGTCTTGGGCGTAGCGCCCGTAATGGTCGCAAGCCAGGTCCGCGTCGCTGCCGTCGGCGATCTTGCCGGGGGTCTTGGTCCATTCATACCAATTGCTGGGGGCCGCGCCATCGGCCAGGGGCGAACCTTCGATTTGGAAGGAACTGGTGGCGGCTCCCCATATAAAGTCGGGGGGAAAAGAGACGAAAGAAGGCATGGCTTCCTCACTGGGCGGCAAAGTAGGGCTTTCGGAAGGCCCCTGGGCAATCCCGGGATTTTAACAGGCCCCCCGGGGGCTGTTAATGCCTTTTTTATCCCCGCGCGGCTTGGGGTAAAATGAGGCCAGCCTCGTCCCCCGAAAGGAACCCCGTGATCCTGCCCATCGTCAAAATCGGCACCCCCTTGCTGCGGCGAAAAACCGCCGCCGTCCCCTCCGCCTTGGCCGGGTCGAAGGGTTTGAAAAAACTCCTCGGCAAGATGGCCGCCACCATGCGCCATGCCGACGGCGTGGGACTGGCCGCCAACCAAGTGGGCGTGAACCTCCGTCTTTTCGCCATGGAAAGCCAAAAAAACCGCCGGTACCCGAAGGCGCCCGCTTTCCCCCTGCGCTTTTACCTGAACGCCAAGATCGTGAAGGCTTCCAAAAAGAAGGTGAGGGGCTGGGAAGGCTGCCTGAGCATCCCCGGCTACCGGGGCTTGGTTCCCCGGCACGAGTGGTTGACCTTCACGGCGCTCACGCCCGAAGGCGCCCGGGTGCGCCGGACCGTCCGGGGATTCGAGGCCCGGGTGATCCAGCATGAGATCGACCACTTGAACGGTTTCTTTTACATGGACCGGATGAAGGGCCTGAGGGATTGGTTCCACTTGGATCTTTGGGACGCCCGGTTCCGCCCAAAGGTCCGGGGCCGCGGGAAGTGACCGCGTGATCCTCCTGCTGATCCGCCACGGCCAAGCCGCCAAGCCCCCCGGGGAGACCGCCTTGCGCCTGACCGCCCGGGGACAAAAGGAAGCCGCCCAGGCGGCCCAAGCCTTGAGGGAGCGCCAAATCCGACCCACCTGCCTTTGGCACAGTCCCAAGGCCCGGGCCATCGAAACCGCGGATATCCTGGCGGAAAAACTCGGCTTCCCCTCCATGGACCGGGAGCAGAAGAAAGAGCTGGCTCCCGAGGGTAACCCGCGGAAAATTTACGAGGACCTGATGGCGGAAAGGCCCCCGACCCTGGCGCTGGTCAGCCACCTGCCTTTTTTGGAAAAGCTGGCTTTCCTGATCCAGGAACAAATGGGCCATCCCCTTGAGCTGCGCTTCCCCACCGCGGGGATCCAGGCCTTCCGCTTCGACGGCGGGTGGGAAAAACTTTTTGATTTCGAGCCCGACGCCCTTTGATCCCAAAATCCCCGGGGATTAAAAAGAAGCTCGATCGTCCAAGGGCGTAAAAAAACCGGGTTCATGAAAAGCGTCGGCCGGTTATTTTTTCGGGGGGACATCCTGAAATTGCGCCGCCGCCTTGTCGCTGGCCTTTTGCAGGTCGCGGATCGATTGGTCCACCCCCGCGGCCATGTCCTTCCAGGCGTCGGCGGTCGAGTTTTTCATGGCGTCCAGTTTCGCTTGCAGGGCGTCCCGCTGGGCTTGAAGATCCCTCACGGTTTGGCGCATGCCCGCCTGGACCTGGCCGCTCGCCTGTTCGGCCTTCTTCTGTAAATCATCAATGGAGGCCGACACCCGGTCGATTTTGGCCTGGGCGGATTGTTGGTAATCCTTTTGGGCGTCGCTGACCGCCCCCTTGACGGCGTCCAAGCCCTGCCGGACCCCCAATTGAAGGTTGGACAGGGCCTTGTCGGCCTCGGACTTTTCTTTTTGATGGCAGCCGGCCGCCGCGCCAAGGATGGCCGCCGCCAAGACCCACTTCGACGATCGGTTCACGGGAATCCTTTCATCAACCTTCAATCGGAAATGAACAACGCAGGCCGTTCCCCTTTTTATTTCTTGATCAGCCGCAGGATGTAAAGCAGGATCACGGCGCCGATCAGGGCCACCACGATGGAGCCGATAAGCCCATAGGCGGTGAAACCCAAGAGGCCGAAAAGCCAGCCGCCGATGACCGCCCCCACCACGCCCACGATCAGGTCGCCCAACAGGCCAAAACCCTTGCCTTTCATGATTTTTCCCGCCAACCAACCGGCCACCAAACCCACTACCAGGATGAAAATAAGGTCATGCATGCTCGTCCTCCCCGCTTGGTTTAGGCTTCAACCTAATTATGAACCGGTCAAAAGCCGAAGGCAAACCCCGCGCCCCTTTTTTACCCGGCTTTTACTTGGCCGGGCCGAAATCCTTCTACTCCCCGGCCCGACCGCCTGTTATAATCAACCTCCCGGTCAAATTGAGGCCTCTGAAAACTCGAATCAAGCGACAAGCCGAGGCCTCCCCCAAAGATTTCCGCAGGAAGTCGTGGGGTTCCCTTGAACGTTTTCCTGAAAAAGGCGGCCCAGCCGGCTTTTTCAGGGGCCGCGAATTTTGATCCGTGCGAACAAACCCATGGAGGCTTTTTCATGTCCACCGCCACCCAGACCGTCAGCGGCGCCCATTACCTGGAATTGATGAAGGAAGTCGACCCCGAGACCCGAAAACAGGTCGAGGACGCTTTCGTATTTTTCGCCAATGACGCGGACACCTCGGGCATGGCCGAGAAATCCCGCGCGGACAAGCTGCGCACCGCCTACAACCTCCTGGTGGAATTCCTGGTCTCGAACCGCCTGAACGACTTGAACCTGGAACAAAGGGTCTTCCTTTGCACCGGCGCGGTCGACCACAGCGTGACCGTGACGCTCAACAACAACCCCAAGGTCCTTTCGCTCCTCCCCCCCGAATTTTATTCGCTGCTCCTCAAAACGTTTTCGGGCCCGGCCACCCTGCCCTTCCCGGTTTTCGCCACGATGGACAAATTCACCGCCATCGCCCAAGGCGAGCTCTTGCCCCTCACCATGGGGGAAGACCGCAAGAAGGACCTACGCAACTCGCCCCAGGACCAAAAGCGCGCCAAGGAGGAATACAAGCGCCAGATCGCCCAGCTCAAGAGCGAGATGAACCTTTCCATCAACCAAATGGACATCCACTTCCCCAAGTTCCTCAACACCTTGAACGAGACCTCCATCAAGAACGCCAAAACCGCCCTCGAGATGATGAAGAAGGTGGGCTTGGGCTGGAGCAAGGGCGAAGCCGCCACGCCCCAGGAAAAAGCCATCATCAACGCCTTCGAGGGAAAACTGGGGGGCGCCGGCGCTTCCATGGGCAAGTGGATCGAGGAAATGTCGGGCTACCTTTCCAAGGTCGGCGAGCACGCGCGCCTCTTGGAGGAAAAACACCAGGCCATGACCCGGGCCATCAACGAGATCGCCAAGATCGAGACCGGGACCCCGGTGGTGGACAAGACCGGCGGCCCCCTCTTCGACGCCGACGCCATCTACAACATCAAGCGGGACATCGACAACAGCAACAGCGTGAGCGTGCGCACCGCCGACTCCTCGCCCATCAAGGTGGCTTTCTCCACCTCCCGCATCCTGGTGTCCAAGCAGTTCTCCGAGGGTGAAAACTTCCAGGACCGGCTCTGCAGCCCGGCCAACGTCAGCGCCGCGCTCAACAAGATCCTGGCGGTCCACACCAACCTCTTCCCCAAGGACTTCGAGGGAAAGCCCATCATCCCGCCCATCCTGATCGAGCCGCTGCGTAACTTCGTGGACTTCTTCCAGGACCGCTTCATCATGGGCCTGGTGTCCGGTGAGACGGCCCGCCGCGGCGCCCAGTCGGTCTTCACCCCCACCGACGTGCAGGTCTTGCGCCTTTGCGGCCTCTTCCTGACCAAGGACCCCATTTACGACTACCACGGGGACGTCAAGGTGGGCACCTTCATGGGCGATTACGTGGGCAAGATGGAAAAGTCCACCAAGGTCAAATGGACCGGCTCGGACAAGAAATTCACCCTGGCCACCACCCAAAGCATGGAGGACACCGCCAGCCGGGAAGACGCGGTGAACGACTACATCGACTTCATCGTGGCGGTGGCCAACAACACCGCGCCCTCGCCCAAGGTCAGCAAGCGCAAGATCAGCATCCTGCTGCGCTACATCCATTTCGACAAGCTGGAGAAAAACATCGCCAGCCTGCTGAAATTGGTGGCCCAAACCGACCCGGAAGACGCCAAGGAAAGCGTCATGGTTTTCGCCAAGAACGACGCCGACAAGGCCAAGGAAATGATCAAGGCCGCCGTGGCCTTCGACCCCCTGGCCTCCAAGATGTTCAGCGACAACCCGGATTTCGCCGTCCAAAGGGTTTTCGGCCGGGGGTGAGCCCCGGGCCGCTTCGCCCGAAGGCCCGTTCCCTTTTAGGGGATGGGCCTTTTTTTTATCTTTCCATGCCGCTAAAGTGGCCCCAGCAAACCTTGGGAGGCGCGGAATGAAAAAATTGGTGGCCCTCTCGGCCATTGGGGAAGACAAGCCCGGCATCGTGGCCACCCTGTCCAAGGTGCTCTTCGAGAACCAGTGCAACCTGGAAGATTCCAGCATGACCCGCCTGAAGGACGACTTCGCGGTGCTTTTGCTCATCAGCCTGCCCGAATCCCTCCCCTTGGAAAAACTGCGCCAAGCCCTGGAACCGGTCACCCGCGCCTTGGGGCTGACCCTTTCGCTGCGGGAACTGTCGCCCGCCGCCGGGGCCGCGCGCCCCTCCCAGGTCCTGAACTATACCCTGGTGGTCTATGGCCTGGACCATCCGGGCATCGTCTACCGGGTGTCCCAATGCGCCGCCGACTCGAAGGTGAACATCACGGACCTGCGGACCCACGTGACCCAATCGGGGGACAAGCCCCTTTATTCCCTGGTCATGGAACTGGAAATCCCCGGCAGCCAAACCGTGGGCCATTTCCAAGAAAAGCTCAACCAACTCAAGGGCGAATTGAAGGTGGACATCACGCTCAACGCCTCCGAGACCGACGAGCTTTAAGATGGCCGTCCGGCCCGTCCTACTCTATCCCCACCCCTTCCTGAAGGAGAAGGCCCCGGCCGCTCCCTGGGACGAGCATCGGGTGCCCGCGGTCTTCGAGGACCTGCGGGACACCCTTATGGCCTCGCCGGGCTGCGTGGGATTGGCCGCCACCCAAATCCACCACGCGGTCCGGGCGCTGGTGGTGGACGTCTCCGCCTCGCCCCGGGCCGGGGAAAACCACGGCCTGCTCCAGCTTTTCAATCCCGTGGTGGTGGAAGCCAGCCAGTGGAAGATCAGCCGGGAAGGCTGCCTAAGTTTTCCTGATCTTTTGGCCAACGTGAAGCGGGCCCAAAAGATCCGGGTCCAGGCCCTCAATGAAAAAAAGGAAGCGGTGGATTTCGTCAGCCTGGGCTTTGAGGCCGTGGCCTTGCAGCATGAAATCGACCACCTGGACGGCCTGCTCTTCCTGGACCGCGTGCGCTCCTCCAAGGACCTTTTGGAACGAAGAAAAACCCCCGGGGGCCCGGCCCAGGTATAATGACGCGGTTTGCCGGAACCCAGCCCCAAGGAAGGCCATGAGCGCGGACAATCAAAACAACCTGGTTTGGATGGATTTGGAGATGACGGGGTTGGACCCCAAGACCTGCGTGATCCTCGAAATCGCCACGCTCGTCACGGACAAGGACCTGAACCTCTTGGCCGAGGGGCCGGTTTTCGCCGTCCACCAAAGCGATTCGGTGCTCGACGCCATGGATGATTGGAACAAGGAGCACCATGGGAAGTCCGGCCTAGTGGAAAGGGTCCGCCGATCGGACGTCAGCCCGGCCCAGGCCGAGCAAAAAACCTTGGATTTCATCGCTCAATATTGCGGGCCCAAGGCCAGCCCCCTTTGCGGCAACACGATCTACCAGGACCGGCGCTTTTTGCTGGAATACATGCCGAAATTGGAAGGCTACCTGCATTACCGCTTGATTGACGTGAGCAGCATCAAGGAATTGGTCAAACGCTGGTACGGGCCCGAGTTCCAGGCCCCGGTGAAAAAGCAGACCCACCAGGCCCTGGACGACATCCGGGAAACCATCGAGGAACTTCGTTTCTATCGGGAAAAGGTCTTCAAGAAACCTTAAAACTCATCACTAAAAAATCAAAACCTCATTTGGGTTCCCCAAAGTAGCTCTTGTGCCATTCCCAGGCCGTCTTCAGGATGTTCTCCAAGCTGGAATATTTCGGTTTCCATCCCAAAACCCGCCGGGCTTTGGCTGACGAGGCCACCAAACGGGGCGGATCCCCCGCCCGGCGCTTCCCCCGGACCACCGGAATGGGACGGCCCGTGACCTTCTCGGCCGTGCGGATGACCTGCCGCACCGAATAACCCCGGCCCGTCCCCAAATTGAAGACCCCGCTTTCCCCCAGGCGCATCATGCGCTTCAAGGCCAGGAAATGGGCCGCGGCCAGGTCCGTGACGTGGATATAGTCGCGGATGCAGGTTCCGTCGGGCGTGGGATAATCCTCGCCGAAGACCGTGATGGCCTTGCGGCGCCCCAAGGCGGCGTCCAGCACCAAGGGGATGAGATGGCTCTCGGGTTCGTGCACTTCCCCGATTCCCCCGCCCGCGTAGGCGCCCGCGGCGTTGAAATAACGCAGGAAAGTGGACTTGAGGCCATAGGCGGAGTCATACCAGGCCAGGATGCGCTCCAGCATCCATTTGGAATCCCCATAGGGGTTCACGGGCCGGGTGGGATGGGTCTCGGGCATGGGCACCTTGACGGGATCGCCGTAAACCGCCGCCGTGGACGAGAGGATGAAATAGCCCACCTTTTTTTCCAGCATGACCGACAGCAAGGCCATGGCGTTGGTCAGGTTGTCCCGATAATACTTTTGGGGGTTCACCACCGACTCGCCCACCGCGATGTGGGACGCGAAATGCATGACCGCCGCGGGCCGGTACTTGGCGAAAGTACGGCGCAAAAGGCCGAGGTTCGAAAGGTCCCCCTTCACCAGGGTCGCGCCCTTCACCGCCCAGGCATGGCCCGCGGAGAGGTTGTCGTAAACCACCGGCCTAAAGCCGAACTTCGGGGCTTCCTTCACGGCGTGGCTTCCGATATAGCCCGCGCCGCCGCTGATCAGGATGGTTTTGACTGGGGTCATTCGGTCCTCGAGGGGTTTGTTTCGCCTCAATCCCGCCGCCGCAATGGCGGGAAAAGATGCTTAATTTATCCAACAACTGACTAAAATCAATTTAAGTCTTTTTCTGCGAACCGGGAAAACATTTTCCGATTTAGCTCAATTTTTGGCTATGCCCGGCTCTGGCGGACAGACCATAATTACCCGACAACATCCCTCCACGCTAAATCCTGTTTTGAAGAACAGGTTCCCTTGGCTCGCCACAAGAACAATAACATCCGAGCTTTGAAATTCCAATCCAAACCCCAATCCGCCCCCTCGGCGGGCGGGTCGGCGCAAAAACTGAACAAGGGCCTCTTATCCCTTTATCACGCCAGCGACGAACTGCACCTGTCCAAGCCTTTGCCGGCGCTTTTAAAGTCCATCCTCAAAGGCCTCAAGTCCGGCACCCAAATCGCCAAGGGCGCCATTTTCCTTTATGAGGAAGCCAATGACCTGCTGGCCGGGACGGCCTGCGTGGGGTTGAACGAAAACAAGGTCCACGCCATGAAGATCAGCGTCCAGCGGGAAGAAGTCTCCGACCTTTTGAAACTAAGGGACCAAGGCGCGGCCGCCCGCAAGACCACCCCGATCCAGAATTACTGGGCCCAAACCTTCCAAAGCGAACTGGGCCTGAAGTCGGCGCAAATCATGCCGCTGGAAATCCGGGGCCGCCTCGTGGGGCTCTTGGTCTTTGAGTTGCCCCTGCGGCTCGCCCTCGCCCAGCAAATCCTGGGCCTCTTCGCCCGCCAGACCGCCCTGACCATCGAGAACGCCCGGCTCTTCGCCCAGGTGGAGCAAATGGCCGTGCGGGACACCCTCACGGGGCTCTACAACCGCCGCTACTTCCAGCAGATTTTGGATTATGAGCTCAACCGGGCCAAGCGCTATCAACAGCCGCTTTCCATCATCTTC
>DATKNU010000104.1:0-22400 GCA_035541195.1 bacterium | reverse complement strand
AGCGAGTACCTCAAGATCATCACCGTGCCGGGCACGGGCGAGCTCACGGTGGTCTGCGCCGCTTTGGTGGGGGCGGGGCTGGGGTTCCTTTGGTTCAACGCCCACCCGGCCCAGATCTTCATGGGCGACACCGGGTCCCTGGCCTTGGGGGGGCTCTTGGGCACCATCGCGGTCATGGTGAAGCAGGAAGTGTTGCTCATCATCGTGGGGGGCATCTTCGTGGCCGAGGCCCTGTCGGTGATCATCCAAGTGACGTCCTTCAAGTTCAGCGGCAAGCGGGTCTTCAAGATGGCGCCCCTGCACCATCATTTCGAGCTCTCCGGCGTGCCGGAGTCCAAGCTGATCGTGCGCTTCTGGATCGTGGCCATCATCCTGACCTTGTTGACGTTGTCGACGCTGAAACTGCGCTGAGGAAAAATATGTCCACCACAGAGACGCAGAGGCGCAGAGCAAAGAAGAAGTTGGTTAAACATTTAGGATTTTCCAGTGTCTCCGCGTCTCCGCGGTTAAAGGTTCAAGGATTTTTATGATTTATGTTCATAACAAACAAGTCGCCGTCATCGGCCTGGGCCGCTCGGGCCTGGCCGCCGCCCGCCTTTTGTCCGTGCGGGGCGCCCAGGTGGTGGTCATCGACGAGAAGACGCCCGAGAAGCTCGGCGCTTGGATCGACAAGGCCAAGGAGCTGCCCTTGAAGCTTTCCCTGGGGCAGATGGACCTGGCCGCCATCCTCAACTCGGACCTGGTGGTCACCTCTCCGGGCGTGCCCTTCGACCACCCGGCGCTGGAATCGGCCCGGGAGAAGGGGATCGCGGTGATCGGGGAGCTGGAACTGGCTTACGGCTATTGCCCGTCGCCGGTGGTGGCCATCACGGGCACCAACGGCAAGACCACCACCACGGCCCTGACCGCCGCCATGATCCAGGCGGGCGGCAAGAAGGCCCTGGCCTGCGGCAATATCGGGCGGGCCTTCGCGGAGGCGGTGTTCGAGCTCACGGCGGAGGATTGGGCGGTTTTGGAAGTCTCCAGCTTCCAATTGGAGACCATTGAGACCTTCCGGCCCAACGTGGCGGCGGTGCTCAACGTGACCCCGGACCACTTGGACCGGCACGGCAGCATGCAGGCCTACGTGGAGATGAAGTCCAGGATTTTCGAGAACCAGACGCCCGAGGACGCCGCGGCCTTGAACCTCCGGGACAAATACACGCCCATCTTCTCGGGGCTGCTCAAGAGCCGCCTGCACCTTTTCGGCCTGGCGGACGGCGCCAAGGACCTGGGCAAGCCCGGTTGTTACGTGGTGGGCGACCGCTTGGAGCTTTTGGGGCGAAAACTTTTGAGGACGACCGACCTGCGCATCCCCGGCCCCCACAACCTGGAAAACGCCTGCGCGGCGGCGATTCTGGCCTCCCTGGCGGGGGTGCCGGACGCGGCCATCGCCAAGGCCCTGGCCGAGTTTCCGGGCGTGGAGCACCGCCTGGAGCGGGCCGGCGAGGTGGAAGGCGTGACCTTCATCAACGATTCCAAGGGCACCAACGTGGATTCGGTGGTGAAGGCCTTGGAGAGCTTCCCGAGGCCCATCGTGTTGATCCTGGGGGGGCGGGATAAGGCGGGGGATTTCAGGGCCCTCATCCCCCTGGTGCGGGAGAAGGTGACCCGGGTGATGGCCTTTGGGGAATGCAAGGCCAAGGTGGTCCAGCAACTCTCGACGGCCGCCACCGTGGTGGAGGCCCAGAGCCTGGAAGAAGTGGTCAATGGGGCCTTCGTGTCGTCCGAAAAGGGGGGCACGGTGCTCTTCTCGCCGGGCTGCGCGAGCTTCGACATGTTCCAAAACTATGAGGACCGGGGACGGCAGTTCAAGGCTTTGGTGATGAAACTCGCCCAGAGCAAGAAGGGGGCGCCGACCAAGGCCTGACAAGCGGGAATTCATTTTTGCGTTCGGATTCTAAGACAACACCTACCAACGCTTTTCCACACCTCCTACGCCAAAGCTTGGGATCCGAACGAAGGAATGACCTCCTTCATGAGTACAAGGTCATCGCGGAACAACCCGGGGGAATGAACCCCTGGTCGTCCGCGGTTAGCAGCTGATGGTTTTTAGAAGCGATTTTCGGAGGCCGTTTTGAACTGGAAGAACCGACAGATTGAATCGCCCGACTTCCTGCTTTTCCTGATCACCCTGGTCCTGGTGGCCTCGGGGCTGATCATGGTTTACAGCTCGTCGGCCATTTTGGCCCACGACCAATACGGCAATTCCTACTACTTCTTCGCCCGCCAATTGATCTGGATCCTGGTGGGAAGCCTGGCGGCCTGGCAGGTGAGCCGGATGGAGTTGGAGGCCTTGCGGTCGCTGGCCATCCCGGCGCTTTTGGCGGGCTTTTTCCTCATGGCGCTGGTCTGCGTGCCGGGCATCGGCCGCACGGTGGGCGGCGCCCAGCGCTGGTTCCGCCTGGGGCCGGTTTCCTTCCAGCCCTCCGAGGTCATGAAGATCATCCTGGTCTTTTACCTGGCGGACTCGCTGGACCGGCGCCGCAACCTGCTGGTCCATTTTTCCGGACTCATGCCCTACCTGGTGATCCTGGGGATCACCATGGTGTTCCTGGAGAAACAGCACGACTTCGGCACCGCCGTGCTCTTGGCCCTGGTCACCATCCTGATGCTCTTTTTGGCCGGGATGCCTTGGGGCTACTTCGTGATCCCGCTTTCCATCCTCATCCCGGTCTTCATCTTCCTGGTGGAATCGGCCAGCTACCGCATGCGCCGCATTACGGCCTTCCTGAATCCCTGGGACGACCCGCAGGGCGCGGGCTTCCAGCTCATCCAAAGCCTGATCGCGGTGGGGTCCGGCGGGCCCCTGGGCGTGGGCCTTTCCAACAGCTCGCAAAAGCTCTTTTACCTGCCGGCGCCCCACACCGACTTCATCTTCGCCATCATCTGCGAGGAGTTGGGGCTGGTGGGCGCGGGGGCCCTGGTGGCCTTTTTCGCCTTCTTCATCCTCCGGGGCTTGAAGGTGTCCGAGACGGTGGGCCAGAAGCCCGGCGGGTTCTTCCTGTCGCTCTTGGCGGCGGGCATCACGGCGCTCATCGGCTTCCAGGCCATCGTCAATTTGGGCGTGGTGACCGGGCTTTTGCCCACCAAGGGCATCCCCTTGCCGCTCATTTCCTACGGCGGTTCCTCCATGGTCTTCACCTTGGTTTCCATCGGCATCCTCTTCAACATCTCCCGGGGGCTGAAACTGCCGGTCCCCTTCAGCGGCAAAAGGACGGTGGGATCATGACCCCTGCTCCAGGCGGGCAAACCGTGAAGATCGTCATCACCGGCGGCGGCACGGGCGGCCACGTGTTTCCCGGCATCGCCCTGGCCCAGGAACTGGGCGCCCGCCCGGGTGTGGAGATTTTGTACGTGGGTAAAAACACGGGTCCGGAACGCCAATGGGTGACGGACCGGGGGCTGCCCTTCGAGGGCATCCAAGCCAGCGGGTTTCCCCGGGGACTGACCCTGAGGCTTTTCACCTTTTGGATCGACCTTTTGAGGGGTTTCTCCCAAGCGGCGGCGCTGTTGGACCGCTTCCGGCCCCAGGTGGTTTTTTCCACCGGCGGCTACGTGTCGGTGCCGGTTTCGGTGGCGGCTTCCTTGCGGGGCGTCCCGGTGCTGCTCTTTGAGCCCAACGTGACCCCCGGGTTGGCGGCCCGGCTCCTGGCCTTCTTCGCGCGCCGGGTCTTCACCGGGTTTGAGAAGACCTCCCGCACCTTCGCCCGCCGCAAGGCGGTTTGGACGGGAATCCCGGTGCGCCGGGAAATCCTGGAGGCCCAGCGGGAACCTTCCTTGAAGGGGTTCGGCCTGGACGGGGACAAAGTGACCTTGCTTCTTTTGGGAGGCAGCCAGGGCGCCCATACGCTCAACCAAATGATGACCGGCGCCATCCGGGTGCTCAATGACGGGGCCGACCCCCTGCAGGTGCTCATGATGACCGGCCGCTCCGACTATCAATGGGCCTTGGACGAGACGGGGCAATGCGCCTTGAAGGTGGTGCTGAGGCCTTTCTTCGCCGACATCGAGCGCGCCTACGCGGCGGCGGATTTGGTGGTGGCCCGCGCCGGCGCCATCACCTGCGCCGAGCTTTTGGCCCGGGGCTTGCCCGCGATTTTGGTGCCCTATCCCCACGCCTCGGGACACCAGGAAGCCAATGCCCGGGCGCTGGAAGAAGCCGGGGCCGCCCAGGTCCTGATGGAAGGGGACCTTCAAAAAGGGGTCTTGGCCGGCCGGATCCATGAACTGGTGGCCCATCCGGAGCGCTTGAGGGCCATGGGGCAAAAGGCCCGGGAAAATTACAAGGCGGACGCTTCGGCGGCCATCGCGAGGAACGTGATGGAGTTGGCCCAACAACAACAAAGGAAAAGCGCATGAGCCTCTCCAAATTCCTCACCCAACCCCTCGGCGCGGTCAAACGCGTGCATTTCATCGGCATCGGCGGCGCCGGCATGAGCGGCATCGCGGCGGTGCTCCTGAGCCTGAAGTATGAGGTCACGGGCTCGGACCTCAAACCCACGGACGTGACGGACCGCCTCAAGTCCATGGGCGCCAAGATCGCCTTCGGCCACAAGGCCGCCAACGCGGTGGGCGCCGACGTGGCCGTCTATTCGGCGGCCGTGCCCCTGGACAATCCCGAGATTTTGGAGGCCCAAAAACGCGGCATCCCGGTGATCCAACGCACCGAGATGCTGGCCGAGCTGATGCGCCTCAAGTACGGCATCGCGGTGTCGGGCACCCACGGCAAGACCACCACCACCTCCATGATCGGCTTGGCCCTCACCGAGGGGAAACTGGACCCCACGCTGGTCATCGGGGGCCAGGTGGACGTCTTCAAGTCCAACGCCAAGCTGGGGAAAAGCGACTACCTGGTGGCCGAGGCCTGCGAGGCCTTCGGCGAGTTCTTCCTGCTGTCGCCCATGATCTCGGTCATCACCAACATCGACGACGACCACCTGGATTATTACGGCTCCATCGAGAAGGTGCGGGATTCCTTCGTGACCTTCGCCAACAAGGTGCCCTTTTACGGCTGCGTGATCCTGGGGATCGACGACAAGCAGGTGCAGGCCATGGCGGGGCAGATCAAGCGCCGGGTGGTGACTTACGGCCTGGGCCCCCAAGCCCAAGTGCAGGCCCGGAAAATCAAGTATGAGAAAGCCGGGTCGGTCTTCGAAGTGGCCCGCGACGGCAAAAAACTGGGGACGGTGAAACTTTCGGTTCCGGGGCGCTTCAACATCCAAAACGCCTTGGCGGCCATTTCGGTGGGGTTGGAGTTGAAGGTCCCCTTCAAGGCCTTGGCCGCGGGGCTCTCGCGTTTCCACGGCGCCCAGCGCCGCTTCGAGATCAAGGGTACCTACAAGGGCGCCGTGGTGGTGGACGACTACGCCCACCATCCCACCGCGGTGGCGGAAACCCTCAAGGCCGCCAAGCATTTCGCGGGCAACAAGAAACTGGTGGTGGTGTTCCAGCCCCATCTCTTTTCCCGCACCCAACTGCTTCGCGACAAGTTCGGCAAGGCCTTCTCGGACGCGGACGAGGTCATCGTCTCGGCCATCTATCCTTCCCGGGAAAAGCCCATCCCGGGCGTGACGGGCAAGACCTTGGTGGAGGCCATCCGGGAAAACGGGCACAAGTCGGTGGCGTCCTTCGAGGACAAGGCGGCCCTGCTGGAGTACTTGAAGACGCACCTCACGGACAAGCAGGTGCTGCTCACCATGGGCGCGGGGGACATTTGGAAGCTGGGGCAGGATTTAGTGCAAAAGCATAAAGGCTAAGGCGATTAACCACGGCTGCAGGGGGATGGACGCGGATGAGGATTGAAAAAAGAAAGAAAAGGAAGGGCGAAAACGGTTTTTCCCCCATCTGTGGGTATCCCTGCGCATCTGTGGTTTCGGGCTTTTCGGGATGGATTTAAGAGCGCTGAAGGGGCTGGTCCGTGGCCGGGTGGAGTTGGGTTATCCCATGGCGAAGGCCACCAGCTACCACATTGGGGGCCCGGCGGGCGCCCTGGTGGAGCCCCAAGACTTGGAGGATTTGCGGGGCTTGATGCGCTGGTTGGCCCAGACGAAGACGCCCTACTTGGTGCTGGGCGGGGGCAGCAACCTGCTTTTCGCGGACGAGGGTTTTGACGGGGTCGTGATCCGTCTGGGACGGGGTTTCCAGGGGGTGGAAATCGAGGAGACCTCGGCGCGGGTGGGGGCCGCCACCCAATTGGTGACGGTGCTCAAACGCACCCGGGAGGCGGGACTGGGGGGCGTCGAGTTTTTCGCCGGCATTCCGGGGACGCTGGGCGGGGCGGTGGCGGGCAACGCGGGGGCCAAGAAGGCTTGGATCGGGCCCACGGTGGAATCCCTGGTCGTGGTGGCGCCGGGAGGGGAAGTGAGGGCGCTGAAGAAGGCGGATTACGTTTACGGCTACCGCCAGTCGTCGCTGAAGATGAGCGGCAATGTGCTGGTGGAAGCCACCTTGAGGCTCAAGAAAGAGCCCAAGGCCCAGATCGAGAAAAAGGTGAGGGAGTATTTCAAGGTGCGCCGGGGCAAGCAGCCCAAGGTGGAGCCCAACGCGGGGAGCGTCTTCAAGAACCCCGAGGGGAATTTCGCCGGGCGCCTGACCGAGTCCTTGGGCTTGAAGGGGTTCCGGATGGGGGGGGCGGAAGTAAGCCGGATCCACGCCAACTTCATCGTGAACACCGGGGACGCCAAGGCGAAGGACGTGGTGGGGGTGATGCGGGAGATCCAAAAGAGGGTCCTCGCGGAGTATGGGATCCAGTTGGAGCCCGAGATCCTGCCCCTGGGGGACTGGGATTGGGACGAAGTGAAAGACGTGTGGTGGAACCTGGAAGGGAAGTTTTGAGTTTTAAGTTCTAAGTTTTGAGTTCATCAACTCAAAACTAAAAACTGAGGACTCGAAACTAGGGTGGAAAACGAGTGGATTCAAGGATGGCAATGACATCAAAAGTCAGGGGCGCAAAATTGAAAACCGGTTTTTTGAGAGTGGGCGTCCTCATGGGCGGCTGGAGCACCGAACGGGCGGTATCGCTCGTTTCAGGCCGAAAGGTGGCCGAGGGGCTGAGGGCCGCGGGCTTTTCCACGGTGGTCTTGGACCTGACGGCCAAGGATAAGGACGAGAAGAAGCTCGCGGCCCGGTTGAGGGCCGCCCGGATGGACGTGGCCTTCATCGCCCTGCACGGCGGTTACGGGGAAAACGGCGGCCTGCAAGCCCTCTTGAGCCGACTGAAAATCCCCTATACGGGGTCGGGTTCCTTGGCCTGCGGGCTGGCCATGCAGAAAGCCTGCGCCAAACTGGTTTTCGAGGCCAACGGCATCGCCACCGCGCCCTGGCAGGCGCTGGAAAAAAGGAAGGGCGCCAATGACAAGCGGGGCCGGGAAGTGGGATTGAAACCGCCGCTGGTGGTGAAGCCGGCGGACGGGGGGTCGGCCATCGGGGTGACGATCGTGCGCAAAAAAGAGCAATTGGACCGGGCCCTGGCGCTGGCCTTCAAGACCAGCCATTGGGTCTTGGTGGAGAAGTTCATCGAAGGCGTGGAGGTGACCGCCGGGGTCCTGCGGGAAAAGGCCCTGCCCTTGATCGAGATCGTCCCGGCCAACGAGTTCTACGATTACGACGCCAAATACACGCCCGGCCGCTCGAAGCACCTGATCCCGGCCCGGATCCCCGCAGGCGCCGCCCGCGAGGCGCGGGCCCTGGCGGTCAAGGCGGGAAGCGTCTTGGGCTGCCGGGACTTTTACCGGGTGGACTTGATCGTGCCGAAAAAAGGCGGGCCCCAAGTCTTGGAAGTGAACACGGTTCCGGGCATGACCGGCACCAGCCTTTTCCCCGAAGCGGCGGCGAAGGCCGGCACGCCCTTCCCGAAACTCTTGAAGCAGTTGGTGGTGCTGGCGCTGAGCCGAAAAGGCAGGGACTGACATGTATTATCGCGGCTCGCGGGTTTCCTTGAGCGAGAAGGAATCCCGGTTCCATCATTCGGTCGAGCCGAGGACTTGGCGCCAGAGGGCCGCCGAGGAAAAACCCAGGGAGAAGATGTTCCGGCTGTCCTTGAGGCTGGTGCGCCGGCCCAAGGAAAAGCCGGCCCCCGAAGAGCGGGTGGCGCACGGGTTTTACAGGCCCAGCCGCTTGACCCAGCCCGCGGGGGCGGGGACGGTGGAAAGACCGGCGGTTCGGCCCTTGGCCCTGCCTCCCTTCGTGAGGCGCCTGGCCCTGCCGGCGCTGAAAATCGGGTTGGTGGCGGGGCTTTTGGGGGCGCTGGTTTGGTCGAAGGTGAGGACGACGGACATGCTGCAGCAGATGTCGGGGTTGACCCTTTCGAAGATCAGCGTCGAGGGAACCCATTACCTGAACGAGGGGGAAGTGATCCAGGCGGCCCAAGCGCCCCTGGGGGAGAACATGTTCAAGCTGGACCTCTCGGCCATTTCGGCCCAGGTCGGCCGATTGAGCTGGGTGAAGCGGGTGTTCGTGGAAAGGCGCCTGCCCAAGGCCCTGCTCATCTCGGTGGAAGAAAGGGAGCCCGCGGCCCTCTTGGATCACGGGGACCTTTACGGGGTGGACGCGGAGGGGCGGGTCTTGGCCCCCTCGCCGGCCTTGTCCGGGAAGGACCTGCCCCTGGTTTCGGGGGTGGATTTCACGCCCGACGCCCTGGGGACCACCCAGGCCGCCGCGAGCCTGAAGCCGGCCCTGGATTTTTTGGCCTTCCTGCGCAAGCAGGATGGGGCCCTGGCCCAGGATGTGTCGGAGGTCAATTTGGGGGAGCCGGGTTGTTTGAAGGTGACTTTCATCGACGGCGTGACCATGCGGTTCAACCCGCAGGTGACGCCTGAGGAGCTCAGGCACATGGCGCTGGTGTTGGGGGACCTGAACTTAAAGGGGAAAAAGGCCGCCAGCCTGGACTTCCGCTATAAGGACGAAGTTTTGGTGAGGACGAGGTAGGCGAAAAGAGGGATAGGAATGAAAAAAAATATTAACCACCAAGACGCCAAGGCGCCAAGTTGGAACGGCATCCAGGGGAAAAACGGGAAAATATTCCCGCTTCCCTTGGTGTCTGGGTGTCTTGGTGGTGAAAAACATGTTTTAAAACAAGGAGGTGAGAGGAATGGCTAAGGAACTCAAGCAAGACGTGGTGGTGGGTTTGGACTTGGGCACGACCAAGGTCTGCACCATCATCGGGGAACTCGACGACGAGGGCCAAGTCCACATCATCGGCGTGGGCACGACGCCCTCCACCGGGCTTAAAAAAGGTTCGGTGGTCAACATCGAGCAAACCATCAACTCGATCAAGAAATCCATCCATGACGCCGAGCGCATGGCCGGGGTGGAGGTCGGGTCGGTCTTCGCGGGCGTGGCCGGGGGCCACATCAAGGGGCTGAACAGCCGGGGCGTCATCGCGGTGTCGCGCCGGGACAAGGAGATCACCGAGGAGGACCGGGAAAGGGTGATCGAGGCCGCCCAGGCCATCGCCATCCCCCTGGACCGGGAGATCATCCATGTGATCCCGCAGGAATACATCGTGGACGACCAGGACGGCATCAAGAACCCCGTGGGCATGTCGGGGGTGCGTCTGGAGGCCGAGGTGCACGTGGTGACCGGGGCGGTCACCAGCGTGCAGAACATCGTCAGGAGCGTGGAGCGGGCCGGGGTCGCGGTCAACGACATCGTGCTGCAGCCCCTGGCCTCGGCGGAAGCCATCCTGTCGGCGGATGAGAAGGAGCTGGGCGTTGTGCTCATCGACATCGGCGGCGGGACCACCGACATCGCGGTCTTCATCAATGGGTCGCTTTGGCACACGGGCATCATCACCCTGGGCGGCGCCCTGGTGACCAGCGACGTGGCGGTGGGCCTGCGCACGCCCAACACCGAGGCCGAGAGCATCAAGACCCAGTTCGGCAGCGCCTACACGGCCATGGTGAAGGAAGAAGAGGAGATCACGGTGCCCGGCGTGGGTGGGCGCCCCGACCGGCGCATGCCCCGGCGGGTCTTGTCCGAGATCATCGAGGCCCGCATGGAGGAGATTTTCGAGCTGGTGGCCGCCGAGCTTAAGAAACACGGGTTCGAGGACCGGGTGCCGGCGGGCGCGGTCATCACGGGCGGGTCGGCCTTGATGGAAGGCACGGCGGAACTGGCGGAGAAAATCCTCCAGCTGCCGGTGCGCATCGGGTCGCCCAAGCGGGTGGGGGGGCTGACCGACGTGGTCTCCAATCCCATGTATTCCACCGCTGTGGGGTTGGTCCTGATGGGGCTCAAGTCCCATCCTTCGCCTTCCTCGGCTTCGCCCAAAAAAGGCGGCGGGCCGGGCGCGCTCCCAGGGGCGGGGATGTTCCAGGACATCCTGGGGCGTATGAAGAGCTGGTTCGGGGACTCCATTTAGAGGAAGGGGCTTCCTCAACGACCAAAGACCGTTGAAGAAGTATTTAAAAATCAATAGTTCCCATTTCCGGCCCAAAGCCGGGCCGGAAATGGGAAGCGATAATTTTTAAGGAATTTTTAAATAAGGGGGTGGTTTTTTGGCGAGTGAACGAGAAGGTTGAGGGGCGCGGGGGCGCGAGTCTTCGCCGCCCAAGGGCGTGAGGCCTCACGTCCCTGCGCTTAAAAAATGGGGTAAAAGTTTCACCAAAAAAATCAAGATGAGGGGGATTTATGATCGAGTTCGCGGAAGACGATGTGACGCAGTACCTGGCCCATTTGAAGGTCATCGGGGTGGGCGGGGGCGGATGCAACGCCATCAACAAGATGATTGAGGCCGGCGTGGAGGGCGTGGAATGCATCGCGGCCAACACCGACTACAAGTCGCTGCGCCGTAGCAAGGCCACGAAGAAAATCCAGCTGGGCAAGTCGCTCACCAAGGGCTTGGGCTCGGGCGGGAACCCCAGCATCGGCAAGGACGCCGCCAACGAGTCGGTGAGCGAGATCCAGCAGGCGCTGGAAGGCGCCGACATGGTGGTGGTGGCCTGCGGCATGGGCGGCGGGACCGGCACGGGCTCGGCCCCCATCGTGGCCGAAATCTCCAAGAAGATGGGCATCCTCACCGTCGGCGTGGTGAGCCGCCCCTTCGAGTTCGAGGGGCCGGTGCGCAAGGCCCAAGCCGAGGACGGCTTGAAGGCCATGCTGCCCCACGTGGACGCCATCGTGGTCATCCCCAACGAGCGCATCAACCTGGTGTGCGAGCAGGACGTGGACTTGTCCTCGGCCTTCAACCGGGTGGACGACGTGTTGGTGCAGGCCATCCAGGGCATCTCGGTGGTCATCCACTCCGAGGGCATCATCAACCGCGACTTCGCGGACGTGAAGCGCATCCTGACCGCCAAGGGCAAGGTCTTGATGGGCACGGGCTACGGCACCGGTGAGGACCGGGCGCTGAAGGCCGTGCAGAAGGCCGTCAACAGCCCGCTCTTGGAGGACGTGGACATCGCGGGCGCCACCGCGGTTTTGGTGCAGGTGACCGCCGGCGCCAACTTCTCCTTGAACGAGTTCAACCAGATCAACGGGTTCCTGCAGAAGGCGGCCCGGCCGGGCGCCGAGATCGTCCCGGGCATCGTGAAGGACGAGAACCTGCGCGACGGCCTCAGGGTGACCATCATCGCCACGGGCTTCGACCAGGTGAAGGAAGCCGATACGGCCACCGTCATCGACTTGAAGAACTTCGTCAACCCCAACTTCCAGACTTCCAAGGGCGCCACGGCGGCCTCCCTGGCGGCCGAGGAGTTGGAAAACGACATGGGCATCAAGCTGACCGAGGGGCAGTACGAGATTCCGGCTTACCTGCGCCGCCGCTTGGCCAGCAAGCCGTTTAACAATTAGCCCAGAAGGTTTTTTCGCCCCGGCCCAAGGCCGGGGCGATGAGACGGAAGCACGGCGCCCGGACCCTTTGGTGCTCCGGGAACACCCCCCACGCCTTTCGACACCTGGGGTGCCTACCCGTGCTTCCGTCCCATCGCGGGAGCCTTAAGAGGAGCGGCGTTGTCGCCGCGGGAAAGGAAATTCATTTGCGCCTATGGACGCTTTTAAGCCTGCTGGTGCTGGCGGTTTTGGCTTTCGCGCTTTATCCGCCCGCGCCGCTCACCTGGGCCGCGCCCCCTCCACCGGCTTCGACCCCGTCCCCGACGGCGGCCGGGAAGGCGGCCTCGGCCCCCGTCTCGGCGGAAAGCACCTTCACGGTGCTTTGTTATCACCGGTTCATCATCCATCCCCTCAAGACCACGTCCCCCTACTTGCTGCCCGTGGCCGAATTCCGCGCCCAGATGCAGTACCTGAAGGACAACGGGTTCACGCCCATCACGGTGGACCAATTGACGGCCTTCTGGGACCAGGGGACGCCCCTGCCGCCCAAGCCCGTGTTGCTCACCTTTGACGACGGTTTCAAAAGCGTCTATGACAAGGCTTTCCCCGTATTAAAGGAATTCCATTATCCCGGAGTGTTGTTCCTCATATCCAGTTTTCTGGAAACCGGGGACATTTGGGACGCCTACCGCAAGAGCGACGCGGGCCGCTTGGCCATGGACGACGCCGAGATCAAGGAAATGCAAAGGGCCGGTTTGGTGATGGAATCCCACACGGTCAGCCATCCGAACCTGGGCGTGGAGGCGGAGAAAAGGTCCCCGGCGGAATTCAAGGCCCTGGTGGCCCGGGAGCTGGGATACCCCATCGATTTCTTCAAGTCCAAATTCGGCTCCCGGCCCGAACTCTTGGCCTATCCCTATGGGGTCTACAACGATGAGGTGCTGCGGCAAGCCGCGGCCCTTTACCACCTGGCCTTCACGGTGAACGAGGGGCCCAACGACCGCACGGTCGACCCCTATAAGTTGCGCCGCGACCTGATCCTGGCGGGGATGCCCATGACGGAATTCGCGGGGCTTTTCAAGGACCGGGTGCTGCATATCGCCGACGCGGGGCCGGGGGACGGCCAAGTGATCTGGTCCCGCAAACCGATCATTTCCATCAAGATCCTGGACGACGTGGACCCGGCCTCGGTTTCGCTGAACCTGGAAAGCCGCCGCTTGAAGATCCACTATGACCCGGCGCTGAGGCTCGTGACCTATCGGGTGGAGACGCCCATCCGCATGGGCGGACACCAAATGACCTTGCGGGCCAAGGACCTCACGGGCCAGTCCCGGGTCTATAGCTGGTATTTCCGGGTCAAGCACCGCGCCGAGGAAGCGACCCCCACGCCCCAGGCCCCCCGGATGTCCGCCGCCCCCTCCCCAACGGTGACCCATGACCAACCTTAAAGCCCCCTGGATTCGGCGCGCCCTTTTCGCGGCCTTTTGGGCCCTGGGGGCCGCGGCGCCCCTGGCCGCGGGGGACGACTCGGCCACGCTCAAGTACACCTACCGCCCGGACCAAGGCAGTGTGCGGGTTTTGCGGGACAAGGACGGCAAGGGTTACCTGCCCCTGATGGACACCGCCAAGTTTTACGGGATCGAAGTGAGTTTTGACCCCCAGACCCGCAAGGTGCTGTTGAAAAAAGGCGGCCGGGTGGTGAAGGTCATCCTGGACCAACCTTTATTTTTACTGGAGAACCCCGCGGCTTCCGCGCCCATGGATCCCTTGGAAATGTTGTCGGGCGAGCTGGCCCTGCCGGTGGAATCCTCGGGCGACCTCTTGGGCGCGGTCCTGAACATCAACGCCCGTTACCTGGCGGACAGCCAGACCGTGGCGGTGGGCGGCGTGAAGGAAGCCGAACTGCGCCAGGAAATCCTGAGCGAGGCCAAGGGTTTGACGCCCAGCCCCACGCCCGAGTTTTTACTGTCGGCGGCCCCGACCGCGACCCCCGCGGCCATGCTGATGGCGCCGCCCACGCCGACTCCCGCGCTGGTGGTGGAAGCGGAGCCCACCCTGACCCCGGCGCCCGTGCCTTCCCCCGAGGACTTGGATGAAACCCCCGCGCCGGTCCCGGGGCGGGACGAATTGGCGCCGGCCAAGAACGTCTACCAAGTGCGCCGCATCATCATCGACGCCGGCCATGGCGGCATCGACAACGGGGCCCGGGGCTTCGACAAGAAATACGTGGAAAAGCAGGCCACCCTGGACATCGCCCGCCGGGTGGCGGGCATTTTGAACGCCCAAAAGGACCTGGATGTTTTCCTGACCCGCAAGGGCGACTATTACATCACGCTCAAGTACCGCACCACTTTCGCCAACAACCACAATGGGGACCTTTTCGTTTCCATCCATTGCAACGCCAACCCCAATACCCAGGCCTTCGGCACCGAGACCTATTTCTACAGCAACAAGGCCTCCAACCAGGCCGCCGAAGTGGCGGCCGTGCATGAAAACGGCGGCGACAGCACGATCGATTCCATGCTCAACGACCTGCATAACCAGGCCTACCGCCAGCGCAGTTTCAAGCTGGCCGAATTGGTGGACGCCCATATCCGCCAACGGATGGGCCAGCACATCCGCCGCATCCAACAGGCGCCCTTTTACGTGTTGGCGCGGGTCAACATGCCTTCCATCCTGGTGGAGACGGCTTTCATCACCAACCCCAAGGAAGAGGACAAGTTGAAGAGTGAGCAGTGGCGCGACAACATTTCGCACGCCATCGCCGACGGCATCCTGGACTATAAAGCGAAAGTGGAGGGAAGCTTTGCAAACCAAACCAGCACTCAGTGAGGACGTCAAGGCCGTCGAGAAGGGAGGGCTCGTTTTCCTGAGCTTCCCGCGGCTGGGGCCCGAACCGGCCCTCAAGCAGGTTATTTCGACCCGGATGGGCGGCGTCAGCTCGGGCGCCTTCGCCTCGCTCAACCTCAGCGCCCAGGTGGGGGATGATCCCCTCAAGGTGGCCAAGAACCGGGAGCTCTTCAAGGCCGGCGCGGGCTACAAGAAAACCCGCCTGGTGCAGGCCAAGCAGATCCACAGCGACATCGTGCTCAAAGTGGGCCCCGAGGACCTCAAGGGCCTGCCCCTGAGCGGGCCCTGGAAGGAAGGCGACGCGCTCATCACGGCGGAAAAAAACGTGACCCTCATGATCTTGGTGGCGGATTGCCTGCCGGCGCTCTTTTACGACCCAATCCACCAAGCCATCGGACTGGCCCACGCGGGCTGGCGGGGCACCGCGTCCCATATCGTGGCCAAGACGCTCTTGGCCATGGGCGAGGCTTTCGGCACCCAGGCGTCCGAGGTGCGGGTGGCCCTGGGGCCCTGCATCGGGCCCTGCTGCTATGAGGTGGGGGATGACGTGAAGGGCCAGTTTGAGGAGATATTCCCCTGGGCGAAGGAGGTCTTCCAAAGGTCCTTCGGCGGGCGCTTCAAGCTCGATTTGGCCGAGGCCAACGCGAGGCAGCTTAAGGATTTGGGCGTCACGGAGGAGAACCTGATCCGCTCGAATTTATGCACGGTGGACCGGTCGGACTGGTTCTATTCCCACCGCGCCGAGGCCGGGTCCGGCGCTTCCACGGGCCGCCTGGGCGCCTTCTTGATGTTGGAAGGTTGATTCCCAAGGCCGCGCCTGCCCAAAGCGGCCGGCCTTTGATATGATTCCCCCCATGAAAATCAAACCGACCAATCTTTGGGTCCCGGCTTTTTTCCTTTGGGCGGCCTTGCCCCTGGGCGCGGCGCCCGCCACCTACACGGTCACGAACGCCAATGACTCGGGCGCGGGGTCCCTGCGGCAGGCCATCCTCGACGCCGATTCCAACGCGGGCAGCACCATCGCCTTCAGCGGCCCCCTGTCCATTGATCTTTCCAGCGACTTGCCGGCCCTGACGGCCGATACCACCCTCAACCCGGGCGGCCAATTCATTGAGGACGCCGGGGCCGGAGGTCTTTCAATAACAGCCGGAACCTTACAATTTGCCCAAGGAAGTTTGGTGGATAGTGGCGTCTTTTTGTCGGGTGGAACGGCGCAAATTGAAGTGGATGATAGCCAGAGCGCTACCATCGGGGGATTGGCGGGCAGTGGCGCGGTGACCTTGGATCCGGGTTCGTGGCTTGATTTTGGTTTGAACAACCAAAGCACGACTTATTTTGGACCTCTTGGCGGCGGGGGCACCCTTGAGAAATCAGGGACTGGGAACGCCTCGATCCAAACGGCCAACGTGGATCTTTTATATGTTGAGAATGGAACTTTTACCCTTACGGGCAGCTTATGGAACAGTCCGGTGAGCCTGTCGGGGAATGGGATCTTGGACATCAGCAACAGCCCCAACCCCAATTTGGCCAGCCTTTCAGGCTCGGGCATGGTCAGTTTTGGATCCGCCAATCCCCAAATTGATTTCAATGATGCCAGCACGACTTTCTCCGGCACCCTTGTAGGGATTGGCACAGTCGAAAAAGAAGGAACGGGGACTTTCTCGCTTAATGGAACCCTTTTGTCTTCGGGAGGCGTGAGCGTCAATGACGGGCTTTTAATCGTGGGCGACGATTCCAATCCCTCCGCCCTGGTCACGGGGCCGGTGGAAATTTCCGGAACCAACGCGGCCACCCTGATGGGCACCGGCAGGATCCAAGGGCAGGTGACGGTTGAAACCGGGGCCCACCTGGACTTAGGCGCGCCCGGGGAAAGCTTGCGGGTGGGAAGCTTGATGGACCTGACCGGCGCCAATACCCAACTCAATTTCAACCTGACCGACGCTTCCAACCTGCGGGTGGACCAAGGCGCCCAATTGGCGGGCCCCCTTTCCCTGGTCAACAGCGCGGGAAGCAGCTATGGCAACCTGCATTACGCCTATGAGATCGTCTCGGCGGGATCGGTGACCGGGGCCTTCGCCATCGCGGACCTTGATTCCACCCTCGCGTCCTACCTGAGCGCCACTTTGGGTTATGGCCCCAGGGCCGTGACCTTGTTCCTGAACCAGACGGGCTTCACCTTCAAACCCTTGGCCGATACCGCCAATGCCGCCGCCGTGGCCGGGGCCTTGGACGCCTCGCTCTTGACCGCCGGCAACGGGTTCGGCGCGAAGTTGAACGAGCTTTACGCCTTGCCTTCGGGCCAATCCCAGGCCATGGACCGCATGGCCGGGAGCCTTTATCCCTCCATCCCGGCTTTCCTGTTCGACAACGCGCGGTTTCAGGCCGATTTCCTTTTCGAGCGCATGGAAGAGGACGCCGCCCCCTCGCCGCCGCCCTTACGGCCCCAGACGGGCGCCTTTTCGGGAATCGTGAACGCTTTAGCCCCGCAGCAGGGAAATTCATCCTCCCTCGGCAAGGGCTTATGGTTGGAGAGCCTCGATAGTTTCGGGTCTTGGAACGCGGGGGAGGCGGCGCCGGCCTTCACCCAGGACCATGTGGGGATTTTGGGCGGTTTCGACGGGGAACTGGGTCCGGGCTTTAAGGGGGGAGTTGAAGGCTCCTATAGCCACGGGACCTTGAGCGCGGAGGATGGCTCGGGTTCCCTTCAATCCGACAGCGTCGGGGTCGGGGCCTATGCCCAGGCCAGCCTGGGCGGCGTGAAGGCGGGACTTTTGCTCAATGGGGCGGTGGATAGCCTCAAGACCGGCCGGGAGGTCTCCATCGGATCCGATTTGAATAATTTGGCGGGGTCTTTTAGCGCCCAAGAATTGACCGCGGCCTTTCAATTGTCCGAGCCCCTCGACCTGCAGGGCGTCACTTGGGAGCCTTTGGAGGGAATCCAATATGTCCGTTTGAGCGAGCCAAAGTTTTCCGAGACGGGTTCGGCCCTGGCCTTAAGCGAATCGGCCCGCGCCGTCCAATCCTTGAGGGCTTTCGGCGGCTTCGCCCTGCACCAGGGTTTTTCCCTGGGAGGGCAGGCCCGTTTGGTGCCGGCCCTGCGCTTGACCGGGGGCGCGGAAATGCTCCAGCCTTCGTCCCAGGCGCCGCTGTCCTTCGCCCAATCCGGATCCGGGAATTTCCCGTCCAACGGTTTCGCCCAGGACCCTTTTTTCGTGGAACTGGATTTGAGCGCGGCGCTCATTTTGTCCCCCGGCACGGAGTTCTTCGCCGGGTACAACGGGGGTTTTGGCCAGGACCAAAACTTGAACAGCGTCGAGGGCGGTCTCCAACTGGCCTTGTGAGGCCGGCGCCCCAATTTCCCCCGCTTTTGTTATGATCCTCCCATGAACCGAAATCCACTTTTGCTCCACCTGCTTTGCGTGGCGGGTTTCCTGGGCGCTTTCCTGAAAATTCCCGAGATGGCCTCGCCTGAAATTTGGAAGGACGGTGTCGGGTTCGCCGCTTACGTGAGCCTGAGCACGGCCCTTGACGTCACGGCCTTGGGCGGGCTTTGGGCCTTGAGGCGTTGGGGTTTTTTCGCCTACGCTTTTTACGCGGCCCTGAACCAAGCGGTTTACCTGGCCCGCGGCCATTGGGATTTTTCCCTCCTGGTTTTGCCCTTGCTCACCTTGGGCGCGGGGATTTTTTATTACCGGTGGATGAAATGAGGGCGTCGGGCGTCTTGGAGCTTCCCGAGCCTTTCTCGTTGGGGTTGACCTTGCTTTGCGGCCAGTGCTTTAGGTGGGAGGGCCCGGACGCCCAAGGTGTTTTTGAGGGCGTGGCCGGGGGCGCCTTTTGGCGCCTGCGCCAAAAGGGCGGCGCGCTCCATTGGGAATGTTCGGCCGAACAGGTGGGAAACCAGGCGCCGCCCGAATGGCTGGGGGCTTACCTGAGCCTGAAGGACGATCTTTGGGCCTGGGAAAAAGCCTGGGCTTCCCATCCGGTGCTGGAGAAGCCCCTTGGAGTCCTGAGGGGACTTCGCCTGATGCGCCAGGAACCTTGGGAATGCCTGGTGTCCTACATGTTCGCCCAGGGACTTTCGGTCAAGGTGATCCGCCAAGCCTTGGGGAAGTTTTGCGCCCGATTCGGCGAGCCCTTGGAAGGCTTCCCGGGCCGTCACGCCTTCCCCCGGGCCTCCCATTTGGCCTCGCTGAGCGCCGAGGCGCTCAAGCCCTACACCAACAATTACCGGGCCCGGGCGGATAGGATCATCCGGGCGGCCCGGGCCCTGGAAGCCCGGGTCCTTTCGCTCGAGCACCTCAAAACCCTTCCCTGCGACGAGGCGAGGGATGCCTTGATGGGGCTGGACGGCATCGGCCCCAAGATCGCCGACTGCATCCTGCTTTTCTCCCTGGACCAGGACGCGGCCTTTCCGGTGGATCGTTGGGTGCTTCGGGCCATGAAGCGACACTTCCGGGCCGTCAAGCTTTTGGGGGCCGGCAATGAGGCCCCCACGCCGTCCCAATATCCCAAAATCGTGAGGAAGGCCCGGGAACAATTGGGGGCGCGTTGCGGCTTGGCCAGCGAGTACCTTTTTCTTTACCTGCGCCTTTTGGAGGACGCGAACCTGCGCCGGGATTTGGCCCCCTTTTTGACCGGCGGCCTGCCGTTGGCGCCCCAGCGGCCCAAGCCCCGCCAGGCCGCCGCGCGTTGAAACTTTTGGCCAAGATTTTTGAAGAATTTAATGACAGGAAACCGAATTCCCATGTATTTTATAAATGTTGAATAAAATGTGCAGGGTTCGCCCCCGGGGGCGGACCGGTGATTTGAGGCTTGGGCGATGAAACCTTCACTTTTAATCGTGGACGACGAGGAAAGCGTCCGGGAATCCTTCCGATTGGCCCTGCAGGACGATTACGACCTCACCTTCGGCGAGGACTCCAAAAGCACCCTGGCCATCCTGAAAACCAAGGTCTTTGACTTGGTGTTGCTCGACATCATGCTGCCCGACGGATCGGGCATGGACCTTTTGCGCCAGGTGAAACGCCGCGGGGAATCGATGGACGTCATCATGGTGACGGCGTTGCAAAGCATCGACACGGCCTTGGAAGCCATGAAGTGGGGCGCCTACGATTACATCACCAAGCCCTTCAAGATCGAGGAACTTTACGAGATCATCAAGCGGGTCTTGAACAAGCGGGACCTGGAACGGGAAAACGCCTTCTTGCGCGGGGAAGTCTACCATCCCAAGCCGGTCAGCCTGATGGGGACCAGCAAGGCCCTGGCCGAGATGGTCAAGAAGATCGAGAACGCGGCCAAGACCGACATGCCGGTTTTGATCAAGGGAGAGATGGGCTCGGGCCGGCAGGAAGCCGCGCGCCAAATCCACCACTTGAGCCCCCGCCGGAAGAAACCCTTCATCACGGTGCATTGCGCCAGCATCCCCAAGGGCCAATTCGAGAGCGAGCTTTTCGGTTTGGAACGCCAGGACGCCCGGGGCCGCACCTCGCCCCAGATCGGGCAGTTGGAATTCGCCAACGAGGGCACCCTTTTCCTGGAGCAGGCCGACCGCTTGCCCGACGAGATCCAGGAAAAACTCCTGCGGGTTTTCCACGAGAAGAAAATGACCCGGGCCGACCATACGGTCACCATCCCGCTGGATTTGCGCGTGATCGCCTCCATCGATGTGGACCAAGAAGGCAAGCCCCGGGACTCGGAACTGCGGGGGGATTTCTCGCAGTTCCTTAACGGTTTCCCCCTGGTGGTGCCGCCCCTGCGGGAGCGCCGGGAAGACATTCCCGAGCTCATCGACCATTACCTCAAACAGGTCAACCGCAAGGCCCGCATGACGGTGAAAAGCATCTCCAAGGAAGCCGTCCAATTCTTCGCCCATTACAGTTGGCCGGGCAACCTGCAGGAACTGGAAAACAGCATCGAGATGATGGTGCTTTTCGCCGGCCGGGACGTCTTGACCCTGGAGGACATTCCCTTGGACATCCTGGTCAAGCAGATCGACTTGGCCAAGACGAAGGAAGAAGCCAAGCTTTCCTTGAAGCGGGTGCGCCATCAATTCGAGCGCCATTACATCCGCAAGGTGCTGGAACGCACCCGGGGCAACCAGACCCGCACGGCCGCCACTTTGGGGCTCCACCGAAACACCCTCATTTGGAAGTTGAAGGAACTGGACCTAGAGGATGATTACAAGAAGATCGTCAAGAAGCGCCGGGAAAGGGGATTGGGCTTCCGCAACATTTAGCCCTTGTCCTCCAACCGGCGGCCTTTCTATGCCATAATGCCCCCGCCTTTGATCCCCGTCCGCGAGAGTGACGCTTGGACCGCTTGACCGTCTTACAGGACTTGTTGGACAGCCTGCCCTCGGGCCCTTGGTCGGCCCCGAATTTCTCCAAAACCGAAAAAATCCTCAAGAAAAACCTGGCCGTGGGCGCCGCTCGGCTCCTGCGGGCCCAGGGCGGCGCTTTGCCTTCCTTGGGTCCGGCCCAAAAAGCCTTGGGCCGCGGGAAAATTTGGGAAGGCCGGCTTCCGGGGGACGCGCCCTGGCGCTTGGCGGTCCCGATTGTTTCCGAGGGAAAACTTTTAGGCGCCCTGGCCCTGGGCGCCAAGGCGGATGGCCGCGCTTTTTCCCGCGAGGAGAAGGCTTTCCTGGGGCTCTTTTCCTTCTTCCTTAAGGGGCCTTTGGCCGGGGAAGCGCTTTGGGGCCAGTTCGAGAAATTGAACCGACAAGCCGCCTTGGGTTTTTTATCCGGCATGTTGGCCCATGAGATCCGCAATCCCTTGACCGCGCTCCAAACCTTCCTGCAATTGTTCCCGAAAAAATCCCAGGATCCCCAATTCACGGCCCGGTTCCAAAAGGTCATGGCCGAGCAGGTGGACCGGCTCCAATACCTGTGCGAAAACTACTTGGGATGGTTGAAGGCGGGGCCCGGACCCGAGGCGGCCCTGGACTTGTCGATCTTGGCGGGCCGAGCGGTGGAGTTCCTGGCCCCCCTTTTCAAGACCAAGGGGGCCCAGTTGGTTTTCAAGTCCCCCGGCCCGACCTGGATCCGGGCGGGGGCTTTCCAAATCGAGAGCCTCCTGTTGAACCTCGCGCAAAACGCCTTCCACGCCTTGCCGCCCCAAAAGGGACGGGTGGAACTGTCCTTGAGGCGCCCTTTGAAATTGAAGGGCCGGCCGGGGTTTTGGGTGGAACTCAAGGTCTCCGACAATGGCCGGGGGATCGCGAAAACCAACCTCAAAAGAATTTTCGACCCCTTTTTCACCACGCGGGAGGGAGGCGCCGGATTGGGCCTCATCATTTGCCGGCGGATCGTGGAACAGTCCGGGGGTTTTTTGACCGCCCAAAGCCGGGGCCCCGGCCGGACCTCTTTTCAGGCCTTTTTCCCCCAGGCGGACGCCTAAATCCGCCGCACAAATTTCAGTGCTAATATTCCTTGTTTCTGTTATTTTATAAGGCAGATTTTGGGGCGGAGGTTGCCATGAGAAAAGAACTGCGATTCCTCATCCTGGAAGATGACGCGGGTTTCCGCCAGGTCTTGGAAGGCATTTGCGGGGAGATCGGCAAAGCCACCGCCGTATCGGATACCGAGGCGGCTTCCAAGCAGTTGGCCCAGCATTCCTTTGACGTGCTCTTGCTGGATTGGCACCTCAACAGCGATGAATTCAGCCGCCGGGTGACCCGTTTCCAGTCCAACGCCTCCCGGATCGCCCTCTTTACGGTTCCAAGCCTCGAGGATGTGGTCCAG